>JAXDAO010000223.1:0-2520 GCA_034679745.1 Bathyarchaeia archaeon | reverse complement strand
TGCTTCCCGGCCCAATACCACTAAACATCACGATTAAAGCGGCATCTTTTGGGTAAACGATTTGCGTGTTGCGGCCCGATTTCATCATGTAATCAGTCAAGTTTGGTTTTAGGGTAGTGAATGTGATTCCAAGGCTGCTTTTGAAAGGTTCACCATACTCTTTTCCAATTAAGTCATCAAACTTTAGGTAGCCTTTGTGTGTGTGGAAGGTTTTTCCCGCTTCTACCTTTAACATGTATGTTCTCCGTGCGTCTAAGTATATGAGTACGTAGTCGCCGTCAGCGATTGTTTCATTGATCAAATGTTGTTCCTCTTGAGAAGTGAAAATAAGGTTGTGCCATTTAAGCTTTGAAGCTAAAATGTTAGAGTAGAGTATGTCTGGTACTTTAGTGGAAGTAGTAGAGTGTGAATTAGTTTTAATCTGCTTACTTGTTATTTTCTTTAATTTTTTCTTTTTCTTGTTCTTCTATCATCTGCTTAACTTTTTTCTCTAAATTACGTTCATATACGTGCTCAGGAATCGGCGGTGAGAGCACTTTTTTCTTGTAAAGATCACTTGGCTGCACGATGCGTTGCTCGCCAGATCTGACTGTTACTTTCTTGTCATCCAAATAATCCTCAAAATCTTCCAAGGCTTCCACTATCAAATATCCTTCACTTTCAGTGATAACTTTCACTTTATGTAGTCCCTTATAGTAGTAAAAATCCTTCATAGAATACACAATATGCTATTTTCTTATGAAAGTAAATAACTTTGCGGGAGCTAAAACAATCTTACATCGCAACTTCGAAGTTTCGAAGAAGTCGAAAATTCTATATGCCCCTCCTGTTTTTCAATCAGTTGACTTTCCAATTTGTCATAGTACTTCTTCGGCTTTCGAAAAATCAAGATACATCAACATTTAGTAGCTGAACTCAGCCAATATGATCCCGTCAACTTGTACAGTTGTCTTGTCGAGTTTCACTTCAATTCACCCTAATTGTCTACAGTTGTCCCTTCACATTAGAAGTTTCAGCAACAACAGCTAATGATTCCGCTTCGTGCCCTCTTTAAACATATTCATACACCATTTCTTGCTTGACTCCCTGATCTCGAAAGTAACCCCTACAAACAACATTGACTGCTGAGATGTTCATTAGAAACAATTAGCTCCTCTGTAGAAACTACGTTCTGTCTTAGTTTGCACCTAAAGTTTCCTCTAATACTTGCACTTTTTTGCAAGTTTTAGAAATGGCAAGAATAATAGATGGTAAAGTAAAGATACTAAAGACCCGAGTGTACTTGGGTAAACCTACTTTTCGTAAATCCTCCATTTTTCCTCCGCCCTTTAAGTATCCTTCAATGAAGGCTTCAGCGATTTTTTCAGCTTTTGTGATATTGTCAAAGGGTTGCAAGTAATGCCCGCAGTAGTACAGAAAGACAGCTATGTCCCATGCTCTATCGCCACCTTGTTGAGCTTGCTCAAAGTCGATAAGATAAATTGTGGAATCAGATTGGATTAGTAAGTTATCTGGTTTTGTGTCGCCCAAGGCAACGTTATGTCCATGAACCTTCGCTAGGATCTCACCGACTCTGCGAATGGTTAGGAGTATGTCTGTCGCGGTTGTTTCATCGTTTGTTGTGGAATAAATTTTGACAAATTCGCTTAGGCTTTGCCCCTCGATAAATTCCATGAAAACTAAGCGCTCTGGATTGCTGACTTGAAGGATTTTGGGCACATTGAACCCTTCGTTTCTCAAGAACTCGTTTATTGCGTATTCTTTTGCTAGCCGTGCTTGACCTGAAACAGCAAATGAACGTGCTCCAAATGACCATAAAGTTAATGGGAACCATTTGAATCCTGACCAATCTTTGAAGCGCTTGGCTAAAACCTTAGTTTTTCCTGCGTTGATTAAGTATACGTCGTTTAGCATGCCTCCGATTGGTTCTATTTCGATATCGAGGTTCTGGTCTTTTAGAAGCAATCTTTGAGTGAATCCTTTTATGTCTATTTTATCGGATAGTGAAACTAAGCCTTCTGCTGTAGGGAAGAAAACATATTTTAGCGGATCAACAAAATTGTAAATTTGACCGGGTTGTCGTATCCAGTTGATTCTTTGAGTCCGCAAAAATGTTTCCATGTTCTGGGTTACTATGTTCATCATTTGAGGAAGTACGCCGAAAAGAGCTGTAAAGATTGTTCTTGGAGCGTTTTTAGAGAGATTGATTATTCGGATTTTAGGATCTTGACATTGACTGATGAATTTTTTTGTTACTAAGACATGACCATTTTGCAATATGATCTTTTGTTGTGCTTGCAATTTCTTTAGTGCCGTCATGTAGCTATCTATCTGTTGCTTTTCATTTTGCATCAAACCATTCGTCAGATTAGCGAGGTCATAGTTAAGTAAAGGAAAAACCCTGACTCGACTTGAGAAAACTTCATAAACGAAATACTGGGGCAAAATTTGGATGCGGTGGGCTAACTCTGGAAAGTTTATGACTAAATTTTCCAGTAATTCTATAACTAACCGCTGTTT
>JAXDAO010000222.1:0-2578 GCA_034679745.1 Bathyarchaeia archaeon | reverse complement strand
GCAGTAGTTGTTTAGTCGCCATTCGTTTGTGATTTCAGCTTGCTCTTTTAAGTATTGATAAACCCCAACTATGTTTTGCTTAGCTTCTAAGAATGCATCTCTTGCCTCAACCAAGTTTCCTGCAAGCAGTGCCTCCTTTGCGTCAACTAAAAGACCTTCAGCATCATCAAGCGCGTCTTTGATGTTTTGTGGAGCATCCTCAGGTAAGACATCGCGTAGTCGCTCAATTCTGGCTAATTCACGGTCGATAGCTTCAAGCATCCATTGACCCTCAGCTACAACGCCAGGTTTAAGGCCCGCCTCTGCAAGGATACCCTGAATAGAGCGGTAAACTTCTCTAAAGATTCCCAAAGCTTCAAGTGCATTGTCAACAGCAACATCGTAATCGTTGGCTTCAAGCGCTTCTGTGGCAGCCTCTAAGCTTGCAACACCTTCATCATTGAATAACGTTACATTGTTGTTGTATTGATCTATTAGACCTGCTTCGTCTATTGCTGTAGCAGCATCTGCGTCCACTGAGTCTATTAGAGCCTGAACTTGCGAGGAGGCTCTCTCAGCAACGGAAACAATTTGGCTGGCAGAGTTGGATTGAAATTGACCTTGCGCCAGAACGGTAAGTGGAGTAATCGCCAAAACAAGTAAGGTTAGGACGGCTAATGCGGTTATTTTGTTTTTGGGTATCATTTTTCTTCACTGAGAGTGTATAGGGCACGGCATTAGTTAAGGGACACTTTGAAACAAGCGTTTCAAAACTTGAAACACTAGTGGAAGCGGGCTTTGAATACGGATGCGCTTTCGGCGGCGTTAAATTGCCCAAGTAACTTAAAGCTTTTAAAAATATCTAAGCGAAAAACTGCTTAACTCCCCATGAATGGCTGCTTATCTGTATGTGTTGTTGGTGGGGCTTCCCGGATTTGAACCGGGGTCTATAGCGCCCGAGGCTACAAGCCTGGACCAAGCTAGCCGAAAGCCCCACACTGCGATTTGACATCCAAGATGGAGTGTTCTATGTTATTTGTTGGGTTGGCTTTAACTTTAGCGGTTTACTTGAATGATTGAGAAGAGAGGGTAGTTATTACGGACAAGTTTGGGACTTGTGGTTGAATTCTTTGTGATTGCTTTGATTTTGAATGGTTTTTTGCTAGAATGTAGTTGGAGGGATTTAACTGGAGATTTTAAAGATGTATGAAGAAAACTCAAGCGACGGCACTTGGAAGTAGTCGACCTGGTATATTTTTCTTGGTGGACGACTTCTAAAACGCAAGCAGAACCCAGCCAAATAACAAATGATATAATTAATATAATGTAAATAATTAGATTATTATGAAGCCCACAGGTTTCAAAACAATAGACGAATACATAGAATCCTTCCCAAAGGATATGCAGGCAACTCTAAGAGACCTAAGACAAGCCATCAGGGAAGCAGCGCCACAAGCCGAAGAGGCAATCAGCTACCAAATGCCCGCCTTCAAACAAAACGGCATCTTAGTATATTTTGCAGCATTCAAGTCCCACATCGGATTTTTTCCAACAACATCAGGTGTTGAAGCCTTCAAGGAGAAACTTTCTGCTTACGAAACAAGCAAAGGAACAGTCAGATTTCCCATAAATAAACCGCTCCCATTGGAATTGGTTAAGGAAATTGTTCGATTTAGAGTAAAAGAAAATCTGGATAAAAAATAAGAAAAATCAGGTACACAATCATCGCTAAGTTAAAAACAAACAACGAAGCAACATTAACGGCACTAAAAGTATCAGTCTTCTTTTTTCTAAGCACACAGAAAAATCCCAAAATCCCTGCAGCAAGAGGTATCGCCGCAAAAACGGTAACCACCCAGAAATTAACCACTGAAGTGGAGACTATCCGATTAAGCAACCCAAATACTCCAAAAGCAACCACTGAAGACACCAAAACAAGACTAAAAACCGCTAATTCACCCATTCTGACTCCAATATTATTTTTGTTACCTAAACGGTCAACTTCAATGTCGGGTGCCTCCAAACTTAGCCCCAACATACACCCATACAACAAAAAAGGCACCACAAAAAAGGCAAATACCCAATCAAGACCCCCCACAACCGAAATGTACCCAACCGCTGGAATAGCGAACCCTACCGCTAACGATAGTGCCAATTCGCCCAGACCCCGAGAAACTAGCCGCAACGGAGGCGCAGAATAGAACCAACCCAAAAAATTAGCTCCAGCAGTTATAATCAACAGCTCAACTGGGGCAACTCTAAAAATGACTGCCACAGCAGCTAGTGAGATTGAAATTATTAAGTAACCAAACGAAATCCATCGGGCTAAAGGCAGCAGGTTTGGATTTTCTACGAGGATTTTTCTACCTGAAAAAAGCTTCCTCCGAAAAACCAATCGATCTTGATTAGCATCAAAATAATCATTGCTGTAGTGCGTTGATAAGTCGCCAAAAAAAACTATCAAGTAGCAAAGGACAATCGTAAACGGGTTAAAGGTTCCGCCTGCTGTAATTCCTAAGAGCGCACCTGAAGTAAACGCCAAGATTCCGCCTAAAACGATGTGCATCCTAATTACTTTCAAAAGTTTTACGATTTGGTC
>JAXDAO010000221.1:0-3227 GCA_034679745.1 Bathyarchaeia archaeon | reverse complement strand
GCAAACGTGATTAGTCCTGTCGAGTCCTTTTTTTATTGGCTTGGCAAAATCGATGCCGCCGAGGAGTGCTTGGTAATAATGAAGTCACGGGCAAGTTTGTTTTTGGAGTTGGAGAAAAGAGTTAAGGCTTTGCATAGTTATGAGGTACCTGAGGTTTTGGCTTTACCGATCGTTGCAGGTTCTGGAGATTATTTGGCTTGGATGGGGCGTGTCCTCAAATAGTTATGTACATAACTGTGCAGGCAAGCCTTAAATAAAGCATTACTGTATTCTTGTGAACTAATAATCTGGAGTATGATCTAAATGGGGAATCGCCTTTGGCAAAACGCCAACACAAACACAACACCAAATAATCAACCCACTAAACTACGTTAAATTCAACTACACAAACCACCCCGTAGAACTATTCTCAAAGCTCCACCAAAAATACAAAACAGCATACCTACTGGAATCAATCGAAGGCCCCCAAAAACTTGCACAATACTCTTTTTTAGGATTCGCCCCAAAAATCACCATAACAGCAAAAAACGGAACAGTAACCGTAACAAACCAAAAAACCAACCAAACAACCACACAGCAAACCAGTGATCCTTTTAAAGTCATCCAAGAACAACTGGCGCCTTATTCAAACGATATGGTGGATTTCCGTTTTGTAGGCGGCGCATTAGGATACATTTCCTATGACGCTATAAGATACATCGAGAAGATACCCAACCAAAAACTTGACCCACTAAACTTTCCCGATGTTGAAATAGGTATCTTCGAGGATGGCTTCGTTTTTGATCACATCCAAAATCAGGCTTACTACTATTTTAGAAGAGAAAACAGATTAAAAGAAATCGAGAAACTCCTCCATGAATCAGTACAAGAAGAAGCCTTCACATACACTCAACCTGCAGTTGACATTGCAAAAGAAGATTTTAAGAAATCAGTAGAGAAAGCTAAACAATACGTGACTGCAGGAGACATATTCCAAGTTGTCCTCTCCAAACGGTTCCATTTCCAATACGGCGGCAGTTTACTAACCTTCTACAAAAGTCTACGTGAGATTAACCCATCACCATACATGTTCTACTTAAAATTTGAAAATCGCCAGATTGTCGGTGCCAGCCCCGAAATGCTGGTTCGAGTTGACAACAAAAAAGTAGTAACTTTCCCAATCGCAGGCACAACACCAGTTGTATCAAATCTACAAGAAAACTTGCGCCTAGGCAGGGAACTTTTAGAGGACAAAAAGGAACGCGCCGAACATGTAATGCTAGTTGATTTAGCAAGAAACGATGTGGGGCGAATTAGCAGATACGGAAGCGTAACGGTCCCCGAGTTTATGCAAGTCCATCAATTCAGTCACGTGCAACACATCGTTTCCCAAGTGGTAGGTGACTTGAAGGACGGCTTAGAAAGCTTTGATGCTCTAAAAGCTGTGTTTCCTGCAGGTACCGTTTCGGGGGCGCCCAAAGTTAGAGCGATGGAAATAATTGAAGAACTCGAGTCTTCAAGACGTGGACCTTATGCTGGTGCTGTAGGTTATTTTAGCTGCAACGGAAATTCAGATTTCGCTATAACAATACGTACACTATTCTCAGAAGGTAACCACGCCTACATTCAAGTGGGCGCAGGCATAGTTGCCGATTCGATACCTGAAAAAGAGTGGTTTGAAACCGACTACAAGGCCAAGGCGCTTATGAAAGCACTTGAGCATGCAGCAGGAGGCAAAACCCCATGAAGGTACTCGTTATCGACAACTACGACAGCTTTGTCTACAACCTAGTCCAATACATCGGTGAACAAGGCGCAGAAACAATCGTTTACCGAAACGACCAAATCACCCTACAGGAAGCCGCGAAGCTAAAACCTGACCGCATTGTAATCTCACCTGGACCCGGCAACCCCGAGGATGAGCATTTCTTTGGCGTCTGCAAAGCCATCCTACAAACGCTTAGTCCCACAATTCCCACTTTGGGCGTCTGTCTTGGTCACCAAGGAATCATCCACACATACGGCGGCAAAGTCATCCATGCCAAAAAACTCATGCATGGAAAAACCTGCACAATAACACATAATTGCGAAAATATCTTCAGTGGTGTGCGTAATCCTTTCACTGCAACAAGGTATCATTCCCTTGCAGGTGAGCGAAATTCGATCCCATCTTGTCTGGAGATTACTGCTGAAGCAACTGATGATGGCGAAATCATGGGAATTCGTCACAAAAAATTCCCAATTTATGGTGTGCAATTTCACCCTGAATCGATTATCTGCGAAGATGGAAAGTTGATTGTCAAAAACTTCTTGGAGGACAAACAATGATTCGCGAAGGCATACAAAAACTAATCGAAGGCACCGACCTCACATACGAGGAATCAGGCGTTATCATGAATGAAGTTATGTCAGGAAAAGCCACCAACAGTCAAACCGCAGCCTTCCTTACTGCACTACGCATGAAAGGCGAGGCTGTCGATGAAATAATAGCGTTTGCGTCAGTAATGAAGAGTCACTGCCGACTAATCCAACCCAAAGTCCAGGGTCGGCTCGTAGATATCGTTGGCACAGGCGGAGACAAACTAAAAACTTTCAACATCAGCACCACAGCCGCGTTCGTAATCGCAGGCGCAGGCATCCCAGTGGCAAAACATGGTAACCGAGCAGTAACTAGCAAATCCGGCAGCGCAGATGTACTTGAAAAACTCGGATTAAACCTAACCTTAGAACCACAAACAATTGAGGGCATAATTGAGAAGGTGGGCGTGGGCTTCATGTTTGCACCTGCTTTTCATCCTGCTATGAAGTACGCTGCTGACCCCAGACGGGAAATCGGTATACGCACAGTCTTCAACATCTTGGGGCCATTAACTAACCCCGCTTCGGTTACCGCTCAGATGATAGGTGTCTACGATTCTAAATTAGTTGAGCCTATGGCATATGCTCTGCAGAAGTTGGGGTGCCAAGAAGCTATAGTTGCCCACGGCCTCGACGGACTGGACGAGATTTCCACAGTAGGAAAAACAATGCTCGCCCACCTCAAAGAAGGTAAGGTAAGCGTGAAGGAGGTTACTCCAGCTTTCTTTGGCGTAAAACCCGTCGATCCAAGCGATCTGCAGTGTGGTTCAGCTGAGGAAAGCGCCAAAACCCTTTTCCGCATCCTAACTGGAAAAGTCAACCGCACAGCCAAAGCTGACATAGTCATAGTCAACGCAGCCGCTGGAATATTAGTGGGCGGAAAAGCATCG
>JAXDAO010000220.1:0-3251 GCA_034679745.1 Bathyarchaeia archaeon | reverse complement strand
TCGTTGCTGTAGACGTATACTTTGTCGTCGCAGATTGATGCTATGAATGTTGGGTAGTGACCCCATGAGGTTTCGGTTCCGCTGTTTGTGCTGTTGCCTTCGCCACCGCCACCGTAAGACCAGACTACATTTCCAGTCTTGGTGTCGTATGCGAAGATTTCACCGCCGTATCCTCCGACGTATAGTTTGCTGTATGCTACGTAGCCGATTTGTGCGACTCCGCCGCTTCCGATGGTTGGGTAGTAGTTAAATCCGCGTGTGTCACCGACTGGACCCCATTTGAGGTTTCCGCTGTCAAGGTCGTAGCCGTACCATTGCCTTGTTTCTTTGGTGCTTACGAAGAACATGCGTGTCAATGGATCCACTGTGCCTAATTGCAATGTAATGTTGCCTGAGGGTACTTGGATATTTTTGGTCCACAACAGGGAGCCTCTTGAGCCGTCCTTTAGGCTGATTGCCCAGACAGTTCCATATGCTGCAGTGTTACCCGCTGCGACGCCGCCCCAAGTTGGTTGACCGAAGCTTGATCTCATGTCGCCGTAGCCTAGCAATAGGTCGTCGTTGATTGCCCAGCCTATACCTGCGCCTGATGTGGGTAAGGTTGGAAGAGTGACATTCCAAGAGTAGGATTGACGTAGTGTTGTGTTGAATTCGTTATTTACTGGTCTGTATCCGCTAGCACCTAGTAGGTTTACTGGTCCGTTACTTACGACATTTGTGAAGTTCCATAAAGCGAGCCATTTGTTTGCGAGGTTTATTTGGTAGATGATTGGTTCTCCGCTGGGACCATAACTTCTGGTTCCTGATGGAACATCGGTTATGTTGAATACCCAAGTTCCGTCCCATGGGTCGAACATCATCCAAGTTGTGCGTTGAGTAGCGATCAAGTAGGAAATTGTACCATGTTGGTTTGGTGTGTCAACGTTTATGACTGCGCCAAAAGATGGGTAAATGTTTCCTGCGTAATTTTGCATCCATATTTGCTCGCCTGTGCGTAAGTCTACACAGATGTATCCTCCGCCTGCGCCGTTGCCGCTGTGTGGTAATCCATAGAAGAGTCTGCCAGAGATTATGATTGGGTTATTGAACTTGGTTTCATATGACAGACCGGTATAAAATGCTGTGCCTGTAATTGCTGTTAGTGATGAGGGTGAGTTTGGTTCTTGGTATTCGTTGTTTCCACCTACGATTCCGCCGAAGGTTATGGGTTTGCTCCACATGATGTGAGAGCTGTCTGGAGCTGTGCCGTCTGGTTGGTATCTTACAGAACCGAAGCTGTATGCTGCGCCCATTGGGTTAATGTAGTTTGATGAGATTGCGTACCAATTTGAGTTTTGTCCTTCTATTGGTCTTGACCAGTATTCGGTGGGTAGCGGGGTAACTTCGTGGGCGGGTATAACGTCTTCTTGGACTGTTAGAGTTGTTGTTGCTGAACTTGGAAGGTAAGTGTCGTTTACGAATGCTGAGGTGGGGTTGTGTGTGTAATCTGTGTATTTTTGGCCGGGAAAACTGAAGTTAAGGGTATATGTGCCGACCTGAGTGGGTGTGAATGGTGAATATGCTGATGATGTTGTGTCGGTGACTGTTTCCCATGTTACTGTTTGTGTTGTTCCGTCGGGTGCAGTAATTGTGCATTTGTAGTTGTGGAATCTAATGTTGTTTGTGACTAATGTGCCGTCGGGCATTTTGTCGAGCCAAACTACAATATTGGCTGTTTGACCTACGCCCACTGGATTTGGTGCTACGTTGATGAATGCGTATGTGGGTATCTGCCATGCAGGGGTGTGAGCGCTTGCCGTAGATATTGACGTAAGCGATATTGCTGTGCTTATTAGAAGGATTGTGATGATTAAGGTTGCCGTTGTTTTGTTTTTTGAAAATTGCATTTTTTTGTTTTTCTCCTTTTTTATTCTTTTTCCTTATTGTGTAAGGTAAAATAATAGATAATTAATCCTCTTTTAATCTATTGCGCAAGTAGCCTACAACAGCAGTTTTTTTATTTGATGACATTCAGGAGCATTAAGGAAAAAAGAAAAAACGTAGGGTAATTAATTCTAATTTTGATGTCAATTCAAACTTTCTTATAAATAAAAATTAAAGAAAAATGGGTAAGCGTTTAAAACGGTGCGAATATTCCAATGAACACTAACCAAGCCAGGGCAGTTTTTGCAGCAAAGCTAAGAACAATGTAAAAACGCTCGCCATAGAGGTAGTCCTTCCAGCGCCCAACACCTTTGTATTGCAGAACCATATTCAGCGCGAAGACATTGAATACCGCGAAATATATGAAGAAAATCAAGTAAACAAATGTCGGCGGATTAGTCTCTCCTGAAGAAATTGCGGCTCCAAAATAAGCAAACAACACAAGCCAAGGTATGCCTCCAGATATACAGCCAACGATAAATGCAGACCAAGATGTTTTTTCAGTCTTTTGATTTACAACTTCCATATAGTAACCGAACATAATCATCATTGCGTTAAGTGTGAAAATCATTACTAGCGACCAGAAATCCCAGACGCCGACAAAAGTTGAGATTAATACGATCATTATTGAGCTTGAGAAGGCGTATTCGTACCAGCGATATGGATTAAATCCCTTTGCTAGATTTTGATTATAGCTTTTATTTTTAACAAACGCAATCAGGAAATGGGCTAAAGACGATAGTAGAGGGAATGAGGCAACAATAACTCCGATAAAGCTTACAGTAAACCATACTTGGGGGTTTGGTGCAATCTCAAATATTGGGGGATTTCCAGGGATAACGTTGAAATCTAAATAAAAGGTATAGATGGGTCTTTCCCAAGATATGAGTGTGCCCAAGGCAAGCATTAGAAGCCCTTGCGAAAGATGAAGTATACCTGCCCCGATATTGAATCGTTTTAGGTGGCTAAAAGAGATTGGTGATTTGGCTATTATTTCTTCTCTTTCTTTGTAATTCATTTCAATCACCCCCCTAAAGACAGCCTATTTAAGTGAAATGGGTATTCTTCTTATTTGTTGTAATTTCTTTTTAAGCTTAAAGTATCAAGACCCAAGTGTTCGAGGCAAAAGTAAAAGTTGAATTAAGCCACAAAAAAAGAAGAACCCTCTAAATTTAAACAACAATAAAGCTTATAGCCTTATTTTTACAGAGTTTAATTTGCGATTTTTAGTCATTTTAAATGGAGGTGAAAAAAATGGGTGGAATATGTGACACAGCAGTAGCAGCTGGCAAATTTAAAACGCTTGTAGCGGCTACTCAAGCAGCAGG
>JAXDAO010000219.1:0-3143 GCA_034679745.1 Bathyarchaeia archaeon | reverse complement strand
GACAACTTCTTCTTTTTAGCTAACTTACGTTGAGCTTTCGCCAATCTTTTAAGATTACTTTTAAGATGTTTCGGATTTTTGATCTTCGTTCCGTCAGACAGGATTGCGAAGTCTTTTAGGCCAAGGTCAATTCCGATACATTTGCTTTCGTCTTTTTCTGGAAGTTTCGGTAAATCAACGTTTTCCTCAACTAAAATTGAGATAAAATATTTTCCCGTAGGTGCTTTTGAAACCGTCGAAGATTTTACTTTTCCCTCAAATTGACGATGAAAAACTGCTTTAATTCCTTTTCTAAATTTTGGAATCGAAACTAATGACTTATCCCAATCAACTTTAGTACCTTGCGGATTTGTAAAAGATTGTCTATCGTATTTACTTTTGAACTTGGGAAAACCTTTTTTCTCTTTAAAAAACCTAGTGAAAGCCATATCTAAGTTTCTCAAACTTGATTGAAGTGATTGACTATTAACTTCTTTTAACCATTTCGTCTCTTCCGTTTCTTTCCAACCAACCATTTGATTTGCAATTTCAAAAACGGAAAGACCTTTCTTTTCAGTTTGGTAAACTGAGGTTTTCAAATGTAAGCCTCGGTTATAAACATATCGAACGCAACCGAAAGTCTTGGAAAGTAGAACTTTCTGAGATTCGGTTGGATAAATTCGATATTTGTAGGCTTTGAGAACCACGAGATAAGTTACACTAAAGATTTAAGAATTTTTCATCTATTTATTAGATTTCTTACTTTTTTCTTTAAAATTTTATTAAATACCCCTGCGACCCTGTATCCCGGCGCTAAAGCGACCGGGTTTTAGGGTCGTCGATTCTATAAATACGTTTTCTCTCAATATATTCTTTAACCGCTTTCATACAACTAAATGCCGGGCCGCTTTGTTCCCCGTGATAAGGCAACCATTCACGAGAATCATTATTAAATTCTAGCAGACCAAAACACGGAATGCCGTCAGTCGCCCATTTTGGATAAAAATAAACTTTGTGATTTTCCGGGCTAATTCTCACTCCATCCGCACATAGATAGCCGAACGAATCTTGATCCTCGTATTCTTCGATAGTCATTTGTAGGGACCGAATCGTTGACGCTTGACGCTCACGCAATTCACGTAATTTTGTAATTTCTTCAAGTAGAAGTTTTACTTCAGCGGCATTGTCACAAAAGCGTTCTGCGCAATTTTCATTTCTCCATATTTGGTCGCGCAGTTTACTTTCAGCTTTGTGCATGGCACTTGTTAGTTCGTCATGATTCATATTTTATAAAACCCTTTATGTCTAGGTAAAGCCTATTGTCGGTAGCGAATTTCTTGAGTGGAGGGTAGATTGCCAGCTCAAGCGTATCGCCGATAATCTGCCCTAGTTTGTGTGCGTTTGAGGTAGCCATAGAAATTCAACCCTGAACCCAAAGTCTTCCCTCTTGAAGGGGGACGGTGTGCTTGCGGTTCTTCCATTTAATGTTCCTATCTCGTGTCTTTTCGAATGTCCAAGACTTGAATCCTGCGGCAACAGCAAGTCTGCCCATCCAATCCACAGCTGGGGCGTAAACTCCGTAGGGTGCGCTGTCTCCGATGACGAAACATACCCTGGCCCCTTGCTTGCAAACTCTCCGAAGAGCAATCCATGTGCGTGCCATGTCGTGGTAATAGCAAACAATCATGTTATTATATGTCTTCTTGCCACCTTTCTCAAGGCGAACTGTGCTGAGCTTGTTGTAGACTTCCGTAAGCTCCCCACGAATGCATGCAACCTCAGGGGATGCAAGAATGGACTCGGCATCAATGGATTTAGGAGGGACATGCTGTGAGCATGCCCTAACTAGATGTTTCCTAACTTTCTCCTGTAAGTCTCCCCATCCTTGAATTTCTTGGAAGAATGACATCTCAAGGCGAGTTGCGTCAGCATAGTCAAAATTATTAGGGTATGGAGGTGAGGTGATTACGCAATCTACTGAGTTGTCGTCAACACCTTCACAGGTCCTTGCGTCAGACTTGATGAGTTTGCAGCTACCTCCATCAAGGGAGTTTTTTTGACGAAACTCCATGTCTGCAATGAAATTCTCAGCAGTCATCTTAAACGCTTCCATTGGGTCTAATACCTTGCGTTTAGATTTGTTAGGTAGAACATACTGCCACTGTGCAGTTCCTGCTTTACTGGTGGGTCTGATAATTGCGGCGAGCACAAGCCAGAGAAGCTTACCAGTTGCAGTTTCTTGCCCCACTTCATCGACCGCCCTGCGCAGTTTGTCTAAGGCAATCAAGCTGTCCGCAGCGTAGCAGGAATGAATAAGTTCCACGTAGCCAGTTGTATCGGCCTTAATCTCATCGACTCTGGCAATCAAGTTGGCAACGGCCTTCTTGAACTTCTTAGCATCTGTGTTCCATTGCCCCTTCGCTTCTGCAACCCTGCTAACGAAAGGGTGCGGGTCTAACCCAATGGCGTTTATGCCGTTAAACTGACACTCAAGGGGCGTCGTTCCAGACCCTCCAAATGGGTCTAGAACCAAGTGCTTTGAGGTTAGCTTGTTAGTCTTCAAAACACTCCTGACCCAATCGGCTGAGAAGCCCGCCGAATACCTGAACCAACGGTGAACAGGGAGTGAAAGATTATCTTGGAAAGTCGTTGATTTATCGGTTTTTGAGGTGCTCTTCTTCTTTGCCTTAGGGGATTCCTCAAAGAAAGTGAGTTGGGACATAGCGCCACACTGGCAGAGTTGGGGCGCATGAAAAGACCAATCATGGGGAGGCAGATTCAAGGATCAGTTTGAAGGTTGGTTTGATATAAGGAGTTCTTGGAAGCATTGAGCAGGAGACTTCCAGTTGAGTATTTTTCGAGGGCGCTCGTTGAGCATATCCTGATAGGCGCGGAGCTGTTGATAAGAAACCAGAGACAGGTCGGTGCCTTTTGGGAGGTAGTGGCGGATGCGATCGTTTTGACTCTCACAGGTGGCTCGCTCCCAAGGGCTATGGGCATGGCAGAAGAAGACCTTCAACTGGAGGTTTGCGGCGAGCCCTTGTTTACGCATAGAACGAAGTTCTGCGCGTGTCCACGCTGGATCGTGCGCTTCAAATGAAATCCAAGGCCCCACTTTTCGTGGCTTTAGATACTCTTCAAATTCAGCAAGGAAGTCTTTTACC
>JAXDAO010000218.1:0-5020 GCA_034679745.1 Bathyarchaeia archaeon | reverse complement strand
TACCATTTGTGCTCAGTTACTTGTAGCGCTTCCGTAATTCCTAAGTGTATTAGTACTTCTTCGCCTACTGCAACTGGGTTTGGTGTAGCGCCGATGTATGCGTATGAGGCTTTCCATCCTGTAAAGCTTTGTGCACCTACGGGTGCTATAAGAATAGTAATAGTCATAGAGCCTATCAGAATCAAAGTCATTAATGTCGCTAATTTCTTACTAATTTTCTGCAATTTTCTTCTTCTCCTAATTTTGGGCAAAAGTATAGTCTAAACTACCCCTTGCCCAGTGTTTTCTTTATCTAAGAGTTTTCTTTATAAGATTTGTGCAAACGCAACGAATAGTATAAAAAAATCAAAAAAATACCACATATTTTGCCTAAATTAACAAAAACAGATAAATTTCACATGACTGCACTTTTATTATTAAATATCAACCCATAAATAACGAAAAAAGCACAAAACGATTAAAGAGCAAACTCACCGCCCCTTCATTCAGACACTATCAGACACAACGCCTCTCCAAAAACAAAACCGGTTTCCTTAGAGTATTTATCTTTGAACAACTAATCTATAAATGAACTTGTTATGTCTGCTTCTATAACTGAAAGCGATTGGAATTTCAGAATTATAGACCAACGGTTAATCATAGTCAAAACAAAAAACGAGAACACACGCAAAATAGCAGTTCTAGATATACTCACTAATCTAATATTTACAGTTCAAGTGCCAGCAACAATAAACATACAGCAGCTGACGGCTAATCGGCAATAACTCTTTAACTTAAAAGTTTACACTTCAAAAAACATAGAAGGTATCAAAGTAGACTTTGTGAGCTTCTTCGCATCGTTAGACATAGATCAACCCATGGAAGACTTCATCAAGGCTTATTGGATGTATCCGACAAAAATCCGTTTTGAATTAGTTGAGATTGAAGAACCCTAACTACCTGAGGACCATAGTGACGAATTTTTCAGGGTTAAAGAGTTCTAAATCCTTGTAGGTTTGCCCAACCCCGATAAACAGAATTGGTTTTTGTGTCACGTAGGTTACGCTAAGCGCTGAGCCGCCTTTAACGTCAGCATCAACCTTCGTAAGAATGGTTGCGTCTATGCCTACTGCTTTGTTAAATTCTTCTGCTTGCATCACAGCGTCGTTGCCAATCAACGAATCTACTGTGAAGACTGTCAAGTCAGGCTGGACTACGCGCCTAACTTTTATGAGCTCGTTCATAAGATTCTGGTTAGTTTGCATTCTGCCGGCAGTGTCAATCAAAACTATGTTTATACCATGAGCCTTTGCATGGTTTACAGCACCATACGCCACTGCAGCTGGGTCACCACCGTAAGTGCTCTTAATCACCCGAATGCCTAAGCGTCTTCCATGTTCTTCAAGCTGCTCAATCGAACCAGCACGATAAGTGTCAGCGCCGGCGAGAACAACAGAGTAACCTTTTTCTTGGAAAAACTTGCCGACTTTAGCGATGGTTGTGGTTTTTCCTGTACCATTGACTCCAACGAACATGAGTGTAAAGGGTTCTTTCTTTTCACGTTTCGCCTGAGCTTTCTGTAGCAGATCAATTCTTTCTTTTGTAAGCATAACTTCTAAGAGAACTTGTCTTAGGTTTTCGTCAACTATCTTTTTACGATCATCCAGACGCTTAACAGCCACACCGACTAATCGCTTTTCCAATTCATCACATATTTTATCTGCGACAGGAAAAGCAACATCATTCTCTGCAAGATTCAATTTAAAATCAGACAAAATTGGAGCTAAACTTTCAGATTTAAGCTCAGTCGTAGTTACCTTACTAACTAAACCCTTAAAACCCGACTTGAGCTTCTCAAACATCGAGCTATTGTTTCCCTTCTCTCGCACGGGCAAGCAAAGATTCAAGCCTGCCTCGACCACTGTTTATGCGTTCTGCCACTTGACTAAATTGTTGCTGAGCAGAATTCATAGTTTTTTCTAACTCATCTAGGCGTTCTTTAAGGGTCACTTTTGCTTCGGCAAGGGTTTTTTCCATTGAGACACCCGCACCCATACCGACGATTACTTTGTTTGGATCCGCAAGCTTCACTTTAACATAAGAGCTCCCGCCGATTGGAACAAGCATCTCAGCATTTTCCTTTTCTTTTTCGATTCCATCCAAGGTTGCATTGGCATAGGTTAGATCTGAGAGCGCAGCGTTGACCATTGTTATGCGTTGCTGTAGTGCCTCTGCAGTCTGCTCTAAATAGCGCATTTCCATGCTGAGTCTTCTGAGTTCCTCTTCAGCTTGAGCTTTTTGGGCCAAATTATTGTTCTCCAGTAACTAATTTCTTTAAAACCGGATTTTCAATCTCATCAGCCGGGATTTCTTTTGAGCTTATGATTTTAATGTGATAGCGCCTTACACGATGTCTACTGCCTATTTCGGCGTAGACTTTCTCAATCGCATGCTCGCTTTTGTCGGCTATTACTTCTTTAACGAAAGGTGTTGAAAGTTCTGGCTTATGGATTTCACCGGTTACTTTGAAAGCTTTCATGGTAATTTCTCTTCCTGCACAACATCCAGTGCATTCCCAATTATAAACATCTCGGGTCCAGTTGTCATAGAACCAGCTACTGCTGCATGTGTATTAGCGATCAAACCAGTGCCAACATAGGGTATTCCACAGTTTATTGTGCCAACGTCAACTGGAACCTTGAAGACACTTTCTAGTGTTTTTTTCTCTTCTTCTGTGATCATAGGGTGAGCAAGCACACCTTTGTTGGTTGCTACAGCAAGGGAACCAACGTAGGGCAAGGTGGCAATTTCAGCAGGTATGACCTCAACTCCTAAAGTTTCTGAAATTCGTTTTATCTCATTGGGTTTGAAGCGAGGATCGACCACTGCGCCTTTATCATTAGCGAGTACTAAATTGCCGTAAGCAGTTTTCTTAGTCTCCATTACAGTTACATTTCCTTTGAAAACCGATTTGATACGCTCCAATTCCTCATTTCGGATCGAATTCGGAAGGAGCATACCGTTAGAATTTGCGCTTGCTAACGCACCTGCTAAGACTGAACCGCTGATAGATGTATGAATGAGGTTGACTTTAAGCCAGTCAGCGTATTCTTGGGCTTTATCCTGCGGCACCATAACTGGAATAATCACTATATTTTCAGTTGCCAGCGAGTAAACGCCGATGCTTGGACTTCCAACAATGCTGGATAAGTATACAGTCAAGAAGTTTTTCTCCTGTGAATGAAAGGTTTGATGCGTTGTTTCTGGTTTTCTTCCTATTTTATCTTACGGTTAAAAAAGACCAAAGAATGAAGAATTATATAGAAATAGGGTTATTATTGGTTTTCTGCCAAGTAAACGAAAACGTTGCCGTCTTGATCCTTGGTTACACGAGTTTTAATCTTACGCGGAGGTTTCTCGATTCCTCTACCCCAAATCTTCTCGTTGACTTCTTGGCTGATAATAAGCTGCGGCAACTCTGCTTCTTCCTCTTCCTCAGAAACCTTCATCTCAAGCTTCATGTGCTTAGTTACAAAAATTTTAACTAATTGAATTGCACGAGGTGCACGTTTTTTAGGCGGACGAACCAAGGCTTTTTGGAGAGGAATTGTATAGAACCTTTCCTCAACTACTTCTTCTTTCTTTTTACGTTTTGGTTTGGCTACTTCTTCAACTGCTTTGACTTCTTCTTGTTCTTCTTTTGCTGCTGCTTTCTCTTCAACAGTTTCTTCTTCAGGTAATTCTGCTAACTCTTCAAGCTCTTCTTGTACTGCTTGTTCTTGTTTTGTTTCCTCTGGCATTTTCATATTTCTCCTATGCCTTTATCTTACGGGTTCGCCAGTTGCGTCTCTGCTTAGGGTTAACTCTAACTTTGCCGTCTGTTCTAGCGATTACCCATGTTGGTACTGATTGTGATTCTCTGCCAGCTTTAGCTAACCTAAGTTTTTTCGCAGTTGGTTTTACTCTTGCCATTTTCTATATCCTTCTTATTGTTGTCTCTCGCTTCCTTGATTGAAGCTGAATTAGGATTGACTTGAGTTGCGGATCTGAGAGTGGAATGGGCAACTTACCCGTTTGAGCCATCTCAATGAGCTGCAACTCGATTTGTTCAGCAAACTCTCGCTTAACCATCTTTAGGTTATTTAGCCTTTGCCGAGCTTCAGGTGCCAATATCTTCGTTAATAGCGCCTGTTTTTGTTGTTCTATTTGTTGTTCTGCTTGAGCTTGCCTCTGCTCGTCGCTCACGCGATTCTGCATCGAGAGAAGTTTTCGTTTACGAATCTGCTCAAGCTGATCATCTGACATGGTTTCCTATTCGCCTTGATACTTCTTCAGTTCAGGGACGGATTTTACTAGTTCTTTCGCTAGGTCTCCAGCGACTTCCTGCATCATTTTGCGACCTTTGGGGGTCATTACTCGACCTTTAGGTCGTGTAATTTTTACTAAACCAGCAGTCTCAAGTTGTTGGAGCGCTTTGCGTATTCCGCTTCCGCCTGCTTTTGTTGCGTGGTTCTTCTTCACACCGTTATTTTTTCTACCGCCGTAGTCTGAGCGGAGTTTTTCTAGTCCAATTGGACCATGAATGTACACTTTACGTAGTACAGATGCACTTCTTGTGTACCACCAGTTCGGGTTCTGTGGTTGTTTCTCGACGTGAGTGCCTGTTTTTGCAAAGGTTGCCCATGGAAGAGGTTGAACTTCATCAACATTTTCCCTAAGATACTTTGCTAATCTATCGATGAAACTCGAAGCTGGAACGTCATGAGGAGTAGTCAAAGAGTCTCTATCCTTTAGTTTTTCCTTGCACTAAAACAATGAAGCCTAATATAAATATTCTCTGAATTACTAAAGATCTCTACTTCTCTTCTTTGACGGTAGACGCGGGATACGTTATTGCTTTTACTAAGATATGTTGTCTAATAAACTACTTGTTAACTCTCAGAAAACCCTTGATTTTACAATTACTGTTGAGGATTAAAATCACCAATACAACTCGCCCCTATAACTTTACAACATAGAACAATTAGGAGAAAACAGGTTA
>JAXDAO010000217.1:0-6496 GCA_034679745.1 Bathyarchaeia archaeon | reverse complement strand
CTCACAAGGCTATCCAAGAATTTGTTAGCAAACTCGCCCGTTGCTGGCAAGAGTACACAAGTAGTGGAGGCAAAGACCTCAAAGACCTGCGCATATTTCGCGTGCTGAGCAGTAACATCTCATTAGTTAAACCCATTGAAGGCGTAAGCTACATCAACTACAACGAAGATGAAGAAACCGTTAAGGAACTCGCAGATTGCCTGATGAATCAGGTGACATTAACCTCTGGTGTTTCCGTTTCTCCTCCACTGATATTATGCCTGACCCCACCGGGCTTGTATGGTCTTATGAAAAAAATTGGTGAAGCGGAACCACCATGGGGCGAAGGCTTCTTTGATTTACTTGTAGTCGACGAAGCAAGCATGATGCGTCTCCCCGAACTAATACTATCAGGCTCTTTCCTCTCAAAGAACAGCCAAATCATCGTCGCAGGCGATCACCGCCAACTACCCCCGATTGTAGCGCATAACTGGGAAAAAGAAGACCGCCGAACCTTAGAAGAAATGGCGTCGTTCCTCTCCGCGATGGATTTTCTGCGTTTACTACGCAATGAAGACCTTGGTTTGGAGAGAATCAAGTGTGTAAATCCAGCGGAAATTCCCGCTGAAAGACTATGTGAAAGCCATAGATGTCATTCGGTTGTGGCGGAGTTTTTGAAGGAATGGGTGTACGAGAAAGACAAGATTGATTTTCACTCAGACCAGCACCAGACCTTGGTGCCTGTCAAGACTAAGACGCAGGGTTTAGGTGTTGCTTTAGCTCCTGAGAACGTATTTGTACTGATTGTACATGATGAGGCTGAAAGCTTCCAATCAAACTTGGTTGAAGCTTCTATTGTTAAAGCCATTGTCCAAAGCGTTCCCTCAGAGACTGTAGGCATAATTACACCTCACAATGCACAAAAAGGTATGCTAAAAAACATTTTAGCAGAAAATTATGCAAACATCCGCGTGGATACCGTCGAACGTTATCAAGGTGGCGAAGCCGATTTTATAATAATCTCTTCTACGGTAAGTGATCCGGATTACGTTCGAACCGAAAGCGAATTTCTGCTCAATTTGAATAGAATAAACGTAGCAATTTCTCGCATGAAGAAAAAGATAGTTATTATCGCTAGCAGATCAATCTTTGAGTTTATGCCCCAGGATGCACGTGACTACGATAGGGCCTTGTTGTGGCGTGGAATATCGAAGACAGTTGGTTTTACTGCTGACTCAAAAGCTCAGTGGGTGGGGTGTTTGGGTGAATTTCTTGGGCAAGACAGCAGCTCGAGGGTAAAGCTTGAAGTGTATGTTAAAACCTGAGTAGAAATGACTCCATAAAAAACAAAATCAACACAAATCAGGGTAATCATCAAAAAAACGGGGCCAAAATTAGAAGTAGTCGTCGGCAAACTTTGTTGGACGACGACTTCTGATTTATAAAAAAACATTCCTGTTCACTCCCGAATTTGATCCTGTACTTTTATGATAAATAAATCACTGAAGTTAAAGTGAGCTTTTAACCTGTTCTTGTAATCATTTCTTTGGCTTCAATTAAGCGCATAGTAGTTATCTCTCCAAGCACAGCCAAATCTTCGGTTGGCAAGCAGTAGCTAGCGGATTCATCATAGAGTATGTTGGCTGATGCAGGAAATTCTCCTGCGCCATAAAGAATGTATGCTAAGGGAATATTTTTTAGTGCTGCTATTTGAACAGAGATATCGCCAAATTCAAGCTTCAAACCCCCCAACAATTCAGCGGCTTTTACTAAACTCTCTATGTTTTCACAAAAAACGTATTCTACAGGCTGAATTGATCTTTTAATAAATGCCCCTTCATACGCATAACCACCAGGGAGATCTTTGAATTTAACCATTTTTCCACTTAAGGGTGCTAATTTCGTTTCTGAGTAATGAATTAAGAGAGTAACTATACTTTGAATAAGTCCTAAATCATCGCCTCTGGATAATTCCTTGAGGTTATCGGTTAGTTCACTCTCTTTTAGGTTAAGGGTGAACCCCAAAAAATCATAGGACATAACGCCTGTTATCTTCTGCAGTTTTTTTACTGTTTGGGTCTCTAAATTAATCTTCAATAATAAGTCCACTCAGACAATGAGAAATACAAAAATTGGATTAAGGTTTGTCAAGGTTGAATTCTTCGTGTATAGCCCGAACAACGGCACCTCCGTCTTTCTCTTTAACGACAAATGATATGTTCAGCTCTGAGCTACCCTGTGCGATCATGCGGATGTTGATGCCTTTCTTGGCGACAGTGTTGAAGATTTTTGATGCAACTCCAAGGGTGCCCTTCATTTTGGCACCCATAACAGCTATGACTGCAACGTCATCTTCAGCTGTGACTTCACTGACTATGCCACCCCGCTCTAGCAGTGCTATTTCTATATTGCTAATTGCTCTGCCCAATAGTCCGCGTTTTATTATCATTGACATATTCGCTTCTGAGGCTGCAGTGGAAACCATCATAACATTGATGTTGTTTTTACCCAAGACGTCAAACACTTTGGCGTAACTTCCAGGTGCTCCAACCATAGCTGCACCATTAACATTTAGCATCGCTACATCTTTTATCATCGCGACTGCCTTTACTGCTTCTTTGGTCTTGGCATTTGGTTCTTTTGTTATGAGTGTACCTTCGTTTTCGGGGTGAAGAGTGTTGCGTATTCTGACAGGTATGTTTGCTTTAATTACGGGTCCTAAAGCTCGGGGATGCATGGCTTTAGCGCCGAAAATTGCCATTTCAGCTGCCTCTTGATAGCTGAGTTGAGGTAGCATACGGGCGGCTGGAACAATCTTGGGGTCAGTCGTCATTATACCCTCAACATCCGTCCATATCCAGACCTCATCTACTTCAAGCGCAACACCTAGTATCGTTGCGGTATAATCTGAACCGCCGCGGCCAACAGTGGTTACAATTCCATCTTGATTTGCCGCAATAAATCCAGTTACAACTGGAATAACGCCTTTTTCGAGTAGTGGACTAAGGCGTTCTCGGATGAGATGCGTGGTGAAATTCATCAGTGGGTCTGCTTCGCCGAAGTTTGAGTCAGTTACTATGCCTGCTTCTTTGCCAGTGAAACATTGGGTTTCAGATTTCTGGTCTTTTATGGCACCCCAAACGATAGGTGCAGACAGACGCTCACCAAAAGATGCAACGTAATCTTTGGATTTTGGTGTGAGTTCACCGACATAGCATATGCCAGTTAGAACTTTTTCAAGTTCAGCGATAGTTTTTTCAGTGATTTGAGTCACTTCTTTTTGTATTGTCTTGCTGGTTATTGCAGTTGAAATGGTCTCTTGGTGTTTTTTCAACAAAGTCGCAGTGAATGTTTGAATGTGTTTTTCATTGCTTTTTTTAGCTTGGCAAGCAACTTCCAGAAGGCTATTTGTAACGCCTGCCAGTGCCGAAACAACAACGGCGACTTTATTGTCTTTCTTGGCATACTTCGTAACTAAGTCGGCAACGTGACGTATGTTTTCGCCATTGCCTACGCTGGTTCCACCGAACTTCATCACTATTTTCATATCTAATTCAGCCTTTCTAAGTTAGTAGTTTAGTTGCTAACTTATGTCTTATGTCTAAGAGGTCTCTTAAAACTGCACCTGCTGTTTCAACTCCGCCTGCGCCTCTTCCTACGAGAGTTTGTTCACCTGCAAATTCTGTTGAGAAGGTTACTGCGTTTAAGACTCCGCTGACACACAACGGACTCGTTTTCGGTATCTCAGTGGGTTTTACAGTTGGTTTGTTTTTGTCATCTATTGAGCCTATGAGTTTTATCGTATTCTTTCTCTTTGAAGCCTCATCGAGGGCTTGTAGGGATACATCTCGTATTCCTATTCTATCTACATCTCTTAGGGTTATTTTCTTGTTCATTATCCAGTTTGCGAGGATAACGGTTTTGCAGGCAGTATCAAACCCGTCGATATCCATGGATGGCTCTCTCTCTGCGTATCCAAGCTTTTGTGCGTTTGTCAATGCGTCTTGGAAAGTCACGCGGTTCTGAGACATCTCTGTTAAGATGTAGTTAGTTGTGCCGTTTAGGATGCCCTTTATGGTCAATATACGGTCGCCTGCTAAGCATCGTTTGGCGAACTCTAGCATCGGGGTGCCGCCGCCAACTGTGCCACTGAAGCGGAAGTAAACATTATTGTACTCCGCGAGCTCTGTGAGGGCGGGCATGGCGAGGGCGAGTGGTCCCTTGTTTGTGGTGACGACATGTTTGCCTGTTTTGAAGGCGTTTGTGATGTGTGAAAGGGCGGGTTCTGCTGTTTGGATGTTAACGGGGGTTACTTCGACGACTACTTCCGCTTCAACATCCTTGACAACATCGAGCGCTTTGATTCCTGGGACGCCGAATTCTTTGTCGGCAGAAATCGGGTAGCCATGCTGTTTTAACTCTTCAAGTTTATCTGGGCTAAATCCCCGCGGATTTATCACTGCACCATCTATGTCTGCGATAGCGACGATTTTTGGATTAAAACCGTAATCCTTGACTTTCTCAACATATCGACGGGCAAGTATAGTTGTTACGCCCTTGCCGACAACTCCATAACCAACCAATATAATCCTCAATACATACTCACCTTGCCAAGATTACCTGCTGCTTCTTTAACCCCAAAGCCACCTCTATTGCGGAAATTTCAGCGCCAACTTCTATTGGTTTCTCACTTTGTTTGATCGCTGTATCTGGATCTTTTAGGCCATGCCCAGTTGTTATGCAGACTACTTTTTCATCTTCCATTATTATTCCCCGTCTGACGAGTTTCTTTAAACCTGCAATTGATGAAGCGGATGCAGGTTCTACAAAGATGCCCTCGATTCTAGCCAGAATTTTTTGTGCGTCGAGAATTTCAGTGTCTGTGACGGTTTCTGCTGTACCGTGGGACTCGTGTATGGCGTTAACTGCTTTCTTCCAGCTGACTGGTGCGCCGATTCGTATGGCAGTAGCGATTGTTTCTGGATGCTCGATCGGTGTGATTTTATCGCTATTATTTTTAATGGCTTGTGCGATTGGAGCTGAACCTGCTGCCTGTATGCCTGTCATTTTGGGTAGTTTTTTTATGAGCCCAAGTTCATAGAATTCTTTTAGGCCTTTCCAGACTGCGCTAATGTTTCCTGCGTTGCCGACTGGGATGATGATTCGATCTGGAGCTTCATAGTTTAGTTGCTCACAAATTTCATAGCCTAATGATTTCTGTCCTTCAATACGGAAAGGGTTGATCGAGTTAAGTAGGTAAATGTCCTTGTGAGTTTCCCCCAGTTTAAGAACGAATTCTAATGCTTCATCGAAATTTCCTTTAACTTGAAGCACTTTGGCGCCGTGAATCATGGCTTGGGATAGTTTTCCATACGCGATTTTGCCTGATGGGATAAGGACGGTGCATTTTATACCTGCACGGGCTGCATAGGCGGCTAATGCGGCGCTTGTATTGCCCGTTGAGGCGCAGATTACATGGCGGACGCCGAGTTCAACGGCTTTGGTTACTCCAACGGTCATGCCTCGGTCTTTGAAGCTGCCGGTGGGGTTTTCACCTTCGTTTTTAACATATAAGTTCTTAATACCTAATTCGTTGCCCAAGTTGACGCTGGGGTGTAGTCCAGTGCCCCCTTCGCCTAATGTCACTAATTGTGAGGTTTCGTGTATTGGCATGAAGGGGCGATAACGCCAGACAGAGAGCGGCTTAGTTTTCCAGTCGCTAGTCTTTGCTGACTGAGTCAATTCATCTGCGTCATATTTGATTTCTAAGATGTCTCCGCATTTTTTGCAGAAATATACAATCTCGTCTACACTGTAGGTTGTTTTGCAGTTTATGCATTCTTGATGTACCAAACTTACCGTATCTCCTTCGGGTTAGCGGCTATTCATTATACTCAAAAGGTATCTGCAGTGTTGTTATTAATTTTGTTGTTACGATTCAGATTTAACCTACTAGATTTGAGAGAACCTCGTACGCTTTGAGGCTATCTTTCTTGTCTACTACCATAATTGTTTCTGTCCAGCAGGAAATGAACTCGACGATGTTTACGTTTTGCTCTGCAAGTAAGGTAGCTAGGAAAGCGACAACTCCTGGTGTTGCTTCAAGTTCTTCGGGTGAATGAACAACAATCATGGTGCAGTTCTCATGTTTGACCAGCGCGCTTATTCGCTCAGGCAAGTCGCTTCTATCTAATAGATAGACAAATTTGTCAAGTAAGTCTACCTTCATTCCTGTTTTGGAGTTGAGTTCCTTTGCAGTGATGATGACGGATTTTCGGTCGTATATGGCTATTCCGCTGCGTTTGAGAAGTTGGAGAACTTTTTCTTCTCTTTTCTGTTTGTGCTTTTGAAGTTCTTCTGAGTAGCGTCTAAGGGCAGCTTTTATGGCGCTAGTGTCGCTAATTTTTAGATCACGTTGAATTTGCCGAGAGAGTTCACTCAAGTTTACGATGCCTTTCTCTAAGGCTTCTAATAAGTAGGGCTTATTTCTCAGGTGATTTCGAACAGTTTGAGCTAC
>JAXDAO010000216.1:0-2661 GCA_034679745.1 Bathyarchaeia archaeon | reverse complement strand
ACGTCAGTATGTAATCGTCAGAAATTGCAGATATACCTAGACTAATTGGTTGACCAGCAATGTTTGTGTCGATCGGCGTTGACCATTGTATGCCATGTTTGAAGTCAAGTATTCTGCCTTCTGTTGGTCTCCACATCCAGTTGTCTGCTAGACCGCTTGGATAGCCACCGGCAGGGCTGCCGCCTTGGCCGATGTTGATGCATCTAGTTGAGTTCCACATGGTAAGCGAGCGTGGGCTACCTGCAGGTGCAAATGGACTAGTCGAGTTGATGTAATAACCGATTAAGTCTCCGTTTTCATCAGCTGTAAGTTGCATGCTTGTAGCGTTGGCAATGCTAAGGATCCAGTCGCCAGTTAGTGCATCATACATGTTATACTGGTTTTGCGAAGCCATGAACCCGCCGCCTGAGGAAGGTACAGACCATAGATATGCTAGACCGCCGTATTGGTTGGGTGTTATCATGTTTAGTATTTGTCCACAACGCAGCAATTCGGTGGTGTTTTTAGTCCAGAGGGTTTCTCCAGTCTTTAAATTGACAGCTTTCCATCCAGTGTAGTGAGTAGAACTGCCAGGGTACTCTGTGTAGTAGAGCACACCGTTCATTATGATTGGCGCAAACTTTGGCTCATACTGTGAGGTGGAATAGTAGTTTCCTGTTTGCTCGCCGCCGTATTCGCCGCCCATTATGCCGCCGAAGGCTGCAACTTTGGTCCATAAGATGTGCGCGGTGTTTGGTGCAGTGGTGTATGGGTTAACGTTTCCTTCTATACTGCGCTGGCCAGTTGTGGCGAAAGTTGATGCCCCAAGACCTAACCAGTTGCCTGCTATCGTGAACCAAGCGTTATTTTCACCATAAATTGGCCGTGTCCAGTATTCTGTCGGAAGAGCTGCTATGGGTGCGTATGGAATTGGGTCTTCTTGTACTCTTAGGATGAATGTTTTGCTTTCACTGGGTAAGAATGTGTCGTTAACAAATGCGTTCGGTGGAGATCCTGGTGGCAGGTTTAGTCCTCTTAGGACATCGCCGCCGAAGAAGCATTGGAAGGTGTAGTTGCCTACTTGGTCTGGAGTAAATGTGGTGAATGTTCCTCCAGTGGTGTCTGATTGGTATGGACCTAGAGTTTGTTTGGTTCCATCGGGTTTTGTGATAGCCACTGTCAAGTTTGACCAGCGGTCACCGTACTGGGCGTTTGCGGTTGGTGGTGGGGCGTTAATCCAGAAGTTCACGTTGACTGTCTGCCCAACACCGATTGGGTTAGGCGAGACAACTATGTATGCATAGGTTGGAATATCCCACGGTGGATCGTGAGCGTTGACTAATGATACTGATGCTGCTATCGATAATGACAATAGAGCGACAATTGCAATAGCAAAATATTTCCGTTTTTGTATTTGCATTTTTCTTTTTCTCCGATTTTAGTACACGTTTTGCTAAACGTGCACTTATTGGGTCTGACAAAAAAAGTATTTATCACTTACGGTAAGTTCCATAAAACGAGTTAGTGTTTGAAATCGCGCTATCTTTTGCTTTTGAAGGCATACAATATCCAAAAAAAGCAGGGCTTTAGGAGTTTAGCGTGCAGGGATTTTTAACGGTGCAAGAATATTTGTAAACAAAACAGGGTTGATTAAGAAAGCAGACTCACTACCTTCACATCGCTCAAGTTAGCTGTTTTTCGAAAATATTTCGCCATGACACACCTCGCCCGCCCCAATAAATTAAAGTGCCACCTGATTAACTTGGACAAGAGTTATAATACAACCAGTGATACACTATTAAGACGAGGCGAGGTTGAATGGAAAAAAGTCATGAATGGTTTGTGCAACGTCGAAAAACAAGAGGATTAACACTTGCCCACGATCAGATAACAAAAGCTTTTGACACAGTATCTTGGCTACATAAGGCAGCCCAAAGTTTCTGTGAACAAAACATCAGTGAAACCAAGAAGGCCATCGACAACCTCTACGCCACAGAAGAAGGCGTTGATCAGCTACGAACAGAAGTCTTCATGGAACTATCAAAAGGCGCAGCTCTGCTGGCTGATTACCGCGAAGACCTACTGCACCTTGTAAAACGGGCAGACACATTAGCGGATCACACAAAAGACGCAGCAAGATGCCTTGAAATGCTCTCAGTGGCAGAAATCCCAAAAGAACTACGCGAGAAAACCGTTCTAATGTCTGGCGAACTCGTAAAGATGGTAAACATACTAAGAAGCAGCGTAGAAAAAATGTCAACTAACGCCGAGCAAGCCATCAAAGAAGCACATAAAGTCGAAGACATGGAACACACAATAGACGTCGAATACCTAAAAACCAAAAGCCTATTCGTCAAATACGGCGCAACAATGAACGGCGGCGCCATGGTAATCTTTGACGACTTAATCGAATTCATAGAACAAGCCGCAGACATGTGCGCAGACACAGCAGACTACATCAACGTTCTCTCAAGCAGAGAATAAACCACTTCACTCTTCCTCGACGTCTAAGGCTTCAGCAATTATTTCAACATCTCTAACATTCAAGGGGCGATTAGTGACTTTCACCAGGATGCGATCGCTCCAACTACAATCGGAGCACTCATACTTGGGAGAAATGAAACCCATGTTACTCCATAAATCGCCATCCATTGTACCGACGCGGTTTACTTTGGGGCTTTT
>JAXDAO010000215.1:0-2718 GCA_034679745.1 Bathyarchaeia archaeon | reverse complement strand
TTGTTTTGGATCTTAAAGAGTTGCTTGCTTCCAAAGGCAGGCAGAGGATCCTAGAAATAATAGTGCAATACCGAGAAATGAACGTGATGCAACTTGTCCGCAAGACTGGTGGCAAATACAGTGAAGTGAACAGAAACCTCAAAATCTTGGAGTCAGAGGGCATCATAACAAGCGAGTATAGAAAGCAAGTCAAGCGTGCAAGGGTCAGAATAATCAAGTTAAACAGAGAAAACCCCCGAGCAGAAAAACTGCTAAAAGCGTTAAAAATGCTAGAAGAATAGCGGACCAGCAATGTTCCCCTAAACCTGTAATACGTTAAATGTCTACCACAAGTAGAGAGGGCTAGTGTGACATTCAAACCAACAAAGGCAAAACAATAGCTGTCACACCAAATAGCAAAACTTACAGGGAATCAGAAAAATAGGTTACTAAAAAATAAGGATTATCGATTATCGCCGGTTTGTATATTTAGCGCTTAGTAAATCCGACCTTGAACCACGTTTCCTATTCCTATGAACAAGTGCAATAACAGCGAGCAATGCAACTATTACGCCTAATGCGGCAAACAAGCTAATCTCTGTCCAATCTATGCCTGATTGCGTTACAGCAGATTGAGCGCCCGTTTGATCCTTTATTACAGCTGGTTCCTGTGAGGGTGTTGCAGTTGGTGATTCCGTAGGGTTTGGTGAAGTGGAAACTGAAACCGTGCCATCAGACATGCGTATTGTTTGTGTGTTACTCCAATCGCTGGTCTGGCCAGTAAAGTACCATTTGACCGGTCCGCCTAGGGCGGGCCACCATTCAGTATAATACCCCGCCAGTGCCTGAACTTGAAAGTCCACTTCTCCATCATCTGGGTAGTCTGCGGAACAAGATATTACTGTATATTCAAAACTTGATTGGACAGGACCCTGTTTATGTGCGCCTCTTTCCTCTCTCATCAGTTCATCGATAGAGTAAAGTTCTCTCCAAGGATCTTCAAAATGACCTTTAACACGGACATTATAGTACAAATTAATCATATGACCCTCTGCATCAGTGTGAGGAGTAACCGGCTGGTTCTTAATTATGAGTTCTATGGACTTGTTTTCTACATGGTATCCCGGCTGAGTGGTTACAGTTTCTTTTCCTGTATACGGATCAACGGTTGTGGTAGTGGTCGGCGGCACATCATAAGGGTAAGAAACGAGTTTAACAGTAAACTCTGGAACAGACGGTTTAGGTATAGAGGATTGTGCAGTGCCTATACCTGCAATGCTTGTAAAAATCAATACAGTAATCATTATAGAAATTAGAAATGCATTTAATCTCACCCTCATTGCCAATCCCTAGTTAACATATTAGTGCATACTAGAAATTAAAAGTTGCTAACAGTCATGCCTTTTACCGATTTTATCTCATTAGAGAGCTCGCTTATTTAAATTAAACCATTTTTAAAGCAAATGGGTTGTTTCTGGAACAACCCGTCTCTCTTAATAGTTTTTTTTCGCTAGATAGTACTCTTGGTGAAAAAAATCAAACAAGCTACAATTTGTTTGAAATTACACCTAAAAATCGGGAATATAATGGAAAAACAATTAATAGGAGGTGAAAATAATTGGCAGATGGAATTTTTGACAATCTAACATGTAAACCAAAACTAACCATTAAAGAATCCAATGACCTAGATTACATTGATCTTCAAACGATCTTTGACCCCGATACTTCTCAAAAACTAACTCTGCAAATAAGCAAAAGTCTTAGACTTCCCTCTGTTGCAACATCTATGACTCCACAGACGCTAATCAATTATATATGGGGCTGGGAGAATGGACTTTGGAAGCCAGTTGATCTTACGATTCCTACCGGAGATAACTATGTTAGATTTAAAGATACAGCGACAGAAAACTATGGGGACTTGGCGCTTGTAGCAGTGCAGGCTCAAGTTGGCTATAATCCTATTCTAACTTGGAGCCAAGGCATGGTCATAAAGAAGGACTTGTCAGTAGGTGGATTCGTTTCAGCCAATCAAGGCCTAATAGCACTGGGCAGTGGTATGTGGGAGCAGTTTGAACCTCCAGGTGCCTGGCTACACCATAGCGAAATGCATGCATTGCATGATATTGCAACTTTGGCTTCGCCCCCCGGCAACCCAAAAAATAAGCAGTACTACATTAACAGTGGCAATAGTCGTCTATACCAAAGGGTCGGTTCTGAATGGGTTGACAAAGGACATACAAGCAGCTATAACTATATGTTTGATACCTTCTATATTCGCCGTGCTGGATACACGTTGCAGATTCCGCCGACCACACCCGGCATTCCGATTAATTATTCTGACTTGGGGCATTTAGCTTGTAATATCGTTAATGCGTTAAAGATACAATTCGGCGCAGATACGAATCTATTCAGGGAGTCAGCAAATGTTCTGATGACTGACGATAGCTTGATCGTATCACAAAATTTATGGTGCAATGCTTTAGCCGTAAACAACAATGCAGGAATTACAGGTGCTCTCTCTGCTAGCTCAATAAGCTCTTCAGGCGTAATTCATGGTGGTGGAGGCAGCGGTGACGCATTCCAAGTCGGCGACGATATCTACATAGTTGACGTTAATAACGCCAACAGATTATCGTTGCAAGGTGCACAGAGTAGAACCCAGGCAGGCATACAATTTGGATCTGGAGGCATGTGGCTATACCGTGATAGCGCTTACTTACGATGCTCATCTGGCTTTGT
>JAXDAO010000214.1:0-5200 GCA_034679745.1 Bathyarchaeia archaeon | reverse complement strand
GGAGGTGCATTCTACCTTACCTGCCCTAAAGTCTATAAAATTAACCTCACTGGACACCTGCAACCGTGGGTTACTGCAAAAGATGTGGCTTTGAAAATGTTGAATCTCTTTACTGTAAAAGGTAATGTCGGAGTAATTATGGAATATTCAGGATCTGGGGTAGAAAACCTGACAGTTCCCGAGAGAGCGACAATAACAAATATGGGTGCAGAAATGGGCGTCACGACATCAATATTCCCTTCTGACGAAGAGACCAGAAAATTTCTCAAAGCTCAAGGTAGAGAAGCAGATTGGATCGAACTCAAGACCGACAGCGATGCAGAATATGACAAAATTGTAGAGATTGATCTTGGAGAAATTGAGCCGCTTGCGGCTGCGCCTCATAGCCCCGGCAATATAGTCAAAGTTGCTGAAATGAAGGAGATCAAGGTAGATCAGGTAATGATAGGTTCATGCACTAACTCGTCATACAAAGAGATTGCTACAGTGGCTCAAATTATGAAAGGCAAAAAAGTGCATGCCGATGTATCCTTCGGAGTTGCGCCTGGATCAAGACAAGTTCTACAAATGGTCGCGAGGGACGGTTATCTCATTGACCTGCTTAATTCTGGAGCAAGGATTCTTGAGGCAGCCTGTGGCTTTTGCATTGGCAACAGTCAAAGCCCCAAAACAACTGCTGTGTCGCTTCGTACAAGCAACAGAAACTTTGAAGGTAGAAGTGGAACTCAAGACGCTAAAGTCTATCTTGTAAGCCCTGAAGTTGCTGCTGTTGCAGCGATCACGGGTAAATTCGTTGACCCTCGGAAAACTGGGATCGAATACCCCAAGGTTAGCTTGCCCTCTGAATTTCTGGTTGATGATTCTATGTTTATCTTCCCGAAAGATGTTGACAAAGACGTTGAAATAGTCAGAGGTCCTAACATTGGTACTCCGCCAGTTAATGATAAAATGCCTGATAACATAAGAGGTATCGTGGGGATAAAAGTTAGCGATAAAATCACAACTGACCACATAATGCCTGCTGGAGCCAGACTTAAGTATCGTTCTAATGTGCCTAAGTACTCCGAGTATGTCTTTGAACATATAGACTCCTCCTTTCCTAAACGTGCGCTGGAGGCAAAAAAGAACGGATTACATACTATTGTGATAGCAGGAGAATCATATGGTCAGGGAAGCTCAAGAGAACACGCTGCACTTTGCCCAATGTATCTCGGAGTAAAAGCAATAATCGCTAAATCCATAGAACGTATCCACGCCGCTAACTTGGTAAACTTTGGAATTATTCCTCTGTACTTTAAAAAAGTGGCTGACTACGATAAGATAGCAGAAGGAGATGAAATCGAAATACCCAACATCAAAACTAAATTGCAGAACAACGAACAAGTAATATTAGTCAACAAGACAAATGGTTTAAAAATTGAACTAACCTTTGCCCTTTCTGAGAGACAGAAAAGGGTTCTGTACGAAGGTGGTTTGCTTCCATATACGGTTAAGGTATAAATAGGAGAATCGAAAATGGCAAAAATTAAGGTAAAAACACCTATTGTCGAAATAGATGGAGACGAAATGACTCGAGTTATGTGGCGAATTGTAAAAGAAAAACTCCTCTTGCCATACCTCGACATAGATCTAAAATATTTTGATCTTGGACTAAAAAACAGAGACGAAACCAATGATAAAGTTACTCTTGAAGCAGCTGAAGCTATAAAAAAATATGGTGTCGGCGTTAAATGTGCCACAATCACGCCCAACAAGGACCGAATAAAAGAATACACCTTGAAGCAGGAATGGAGTAGTCCCAATGGTACCATCAGGGCAGCACTTGACGGTACAGTATTTCGTGCCCCAATTTTGGTGAAAAATGTATTACCCGCAGTTAGGTCATGGAAGAAACCCATCCATATCGGCAGGCATGCTTATGGCGACATATACAAGAACGTTGAGTATCGAGTACCAAAGGCAGGCAAAGCTGAACTGGTTTTCACTACCCTCTCTGGTGATGAAATTTGGCGAGGAACGATTCAAGACTTCAAAGGTGCCGGCGTCATTCAAGGCGTTCATAACACCGACGAATCCATATCCAGTTTTGCCAAGGCTTGCTTTACTTATGCATACGACCAGAAATTGAATGTTTGGTTTGGGGCCAAGGATACTATTTCAAAAATCTATGATGCGCAATTCCGTAAACTATTTGACGAAGAATATGACAAGAATTGGAAAGCAAAGTTTGAGGCTGTTGGGCTTACTTATTTCTTTACCCTGATTGATGATGCAGTAGCGAGAATCATGAAGACTGAGGGGGGTTTACTTTGGGCATGCAAAAACTATGACGGGGACGTTATGAGTGACATGCTGGGTTCAGCGTATGGCAGCTTAGCGATGATGACGTCGGTGCTTGTCAGTCCACAAGGATTCTATGAATTTGAGGCTTCTCATGGTACTGTCCAAAAGCATTATTACAAGTACCTTAAAGGTGAAGAGACTTCAAGCAATTCCATGGCTCTAATATTTGCATGGACAGGAGCGCTCAAAAAACGGGGTGAACTTGATAACACACCGAATGTTGTGGACTTTGCCAAAAAACTGGAGAATGCTGCACTTGAAACGGTAGAGAGCGGTGTTATGACGGGTGACTTGTTGCTTGTAGCTACACCAAACCCAAATAACAGAAAGGTTTGCACTGAAGAATTCATTGACGAAATAGCAAAAAGGTTCCAGAAGAAGCATTAATAAAGAGTGGTTTTGACTCAACACTGCTAAGGCATACTTCTCTTCTTTTTAATTACTAAAAATAAATTATCTTTTTTCTGCCTGATTTTCATTGAATAAATGTGTTGTCATAATACAATAATTTGCACTTCATGTCCAAAAGGCTGATATTTAACTATAACGCCAGAAAATAGGTTGATTGCTTGAAATCAGCATAATTCAGCCTTGATCCGATTTTTGATGATGTTGTATTTTAATTTGAAAGCTGTACTTTGGATTTGGTTAATGGAGTAATAAAAACAGTAAATATTCAAGATTCAGCAACTTTTATAAATAGACCACTCCCCTTTACTTAAAATACTGGCAGAAGATAATGAGTACGGCAACTCAACACTTTTGTCGGTAACAAACTGTTTAAGAAGGAAAGAAAATAAATGAACTTTAAGAAAACACTATCAACTTTGATTTTTGTAGCATTCGTAGTTTCAATTATTGCAGCTGTACCTATACAACCAGCAGAAGCACAAATCAGCGGTACAATGAAAACATATCCACTTGTCGACGCCATTCCCAATCCGGTCGGTGTTGGCCAAACCACACTGCTCAAATGCGGTATCTCAGAAGCTGCCGCATCAGCATCATTAGGCTGGTCAGGCTTAACAATCACCGTCACAAAACCAGACGGAACAAGCCAAACCCTTGGTCCATTCACAACTGACTCAACAGGCTCAACCTATTCACCTTTTACACCTGACCAAGTAGGCAACTACACAATCACAACAAACTTCCCAAACAACACAGTACCCGCAACATTCACTCCATCTGAAAGAGGCTATCGTATCGAAGCAGGCACCATACTCTTAGCAAGCTCCATATCAATGACACTAGAAGTAGTCGAATCCGTGGATATACCCTTCTATCCTGGTCATGCTTTACCAACTGAGTATTGGAGTCGACCAATCGACCCACAACTCAGAGAATGGTATTCAATCTCAGGCAACTGGGTAGAACGACCATTCAACTCATTTGTAAAGTACCAGGATGATGCACCCGAAACTGCACACATTCTATGGTCTACACCATACGAGATGGGCGGTTTAAGTGGTGGATTATACGACGGTGAAAACTACGTACAGGCAGCAATGTATGCAGGTGACGCATATGAAGGCAGATTCTCAGCTTCAGTAGTAATCAACGGCAGACTATACTATAACACTGCAGGATCAGGAACTTATTCCACTGTTGGAATACCCGGTATCCAAGCAATTGACCTACACACAGGCGAAAAACTTTGGTTCTTAAATAACACAGTACTTTCATTCGGTCAAACGATGTTCTATCCAAGCTACAACGTTAACGGTGTATGGAACTACCTATGGTCAGTAAGCGGATCCAACTACACAGCATATAATCCAGATAACGGCGAATTCGAGTTCCAATTCTATAACGTCCCCTCAGGCTTCAGAACTTGGGGTCCAAACGGTGAAATCCTCATCTACCAAATGAACGCTAACGCAGGCTGGCTGGCTCTGTGGAACTCAACACTGGCAGGTCTCCAAAACGCAGTAATCGGCACACCATCCTATGGCAGCTGGACCTTCGGCGTAACTGGTCTAAGACCAGGCGGCATTAGCACAGCTAATCCAACAAACTCACTAGGGCAACAGGTGAATTCAGCATATCCAGTAGTACGTTGTCTCAACGGTGCATTAGATAAATGCTATTCATGGAACGTAACAATACCCAAAGGCTTACCACTTTCAAGCTCTTTCGGTTCAACCGGTAGAGTCGTTGAAGACAGACTTGTAGGTATCTTCTACAACTATTCATATGTTCGTGTATGGGCACTGCCAATTAACGGTATCACTGCAACTCGAAACGCATCCATCAGTTCAGGCTCAATATCACCGCTATTCGATAGAACATGGACTCCACCGTCTGAATGGCAAGAAGGTAAAAACACTATACACTGGACAGGTGTCTCAAACTACGTTGACGACCCAGTCTACGGTACCGGTGTTATTGCACTTTGGTCTAAAGAACTGAGAACTCATTATGGTTTCAGTCTTAAAGACGGTTCATACCTCTGGGCTACTGCTCCTGAGAGCTACCTAAACCAGTACGGTTGGGGTAACGCAGAGCATACCTGGTACTTTGCTTATGGCAAACTCTACTCAGTCGGCATCAGCGGCGACCTCTATGCTTACGATCTCGCAACAGGTGCAACTGAATGGATCTACACTCTATCCGATCCCTACACTGAACCAATCACCGGTGAAAACTGGTGGGGCTGGATCAGTCACATCGCAGACGACAAAGTCTACATCGGCACACTAGAACACTCAGCTAACAACCCAATCCCAAGAGGCGGTCCTTATGCTTGTGTTAACGCAACTGACGGCAGTGAAATCTTCCGTATTAATGGTTTGATGCGTTTGACTCGTTGGGGTGGTAACCCTGTTATGGGTGACAGCATCATCGCTGGCTTTGA
>JAXDAO010000213.1:0-3100 GCA_034679745.1 Bathyarchaeia archaeon | reverse complement strand
TAACGTAACAAAAATCAGCATAGGTAATCCTGGAGTAGCCCACACATACTTATCGATTTTTCCTGAATCGATCGCATTAGAGAGTCTTTCTATAATTTTATCACGGCCTTCTTCGCGTGGAACAATGACTAACTTTCGGTTAACATCATTATTTTCTTCAAGATCTTCCATCGGGAAGATATGCCATTTCTCTTTAACCTTAAAGATAGTCATTCTGTAACCCGTGATCAGAACCAGAATTTTCTTACCTACAGACTCTTTTGCCAATGATCCAGGAAACATCGGCGTCTTGGTCTTCTTGTGCCAAACTATGTTGCGTATAATCATGTAAATTCCACTTGCTGCTGCAAAGAGGACTGCGTTGCCAAAGATAGTTATTGGGAAAATATACTGGGAAATGGGTGAGGGTGGTCCTTGGATTAGTGGAGTGAAGATGGCTATTGGTGCAAATGGTAAAGCGATTGCTATGCACATAAAGGCTTTTGAATCTGCCCCTCCAAAAGCGCCAGTATAGAAAAGTAATAAGGAAATACCTACTGTTACACCGACGCTTAAACCGTAAAGACTCAACTGTGAAAGGGGCTCAGGTTCGAGTAATATTTGAGGTAAAGTTAAAGCTAATGCTACAGGTGCGTAGATAGCCCAGACTTTGTTGTTGACTTCCCGTGTCCTATAGTCGCTACACGAGGAGTAGATTAAAACTCCAAGGGATACTGCTACGCTTGCTGCAATCAATGCTGCCTGTATTGTCTGGATTTTGTATGCCCCTGTTATGCTGTTATAATGGTTAGGTTGCCGGATTTAGGCTAATAAGAGTTTGTGGGTAATTCTAACATAATACATTCGGCATTTAGTTCTTGGCGGTCACTGTTATCAATGGAGGATACTCAGCCAGTATCCAAAGACCAGTGGGTGTGGTTCCATCGTAGAGACTGCAAATAGGTGTTGTATTATCAAACGTTGCAACAGCACCTTGCCATGTTATGTCATATGCATATCTGAATTGTACCTGCGCTAAATCTACAGGTAGCAACTCGACTATGCGGCTAGTCGTGTTAGCGTAAAGGGCTCCTGTCGCTGTGCCAGCTATTGCGTCGAAAGCATAGAGTTTCTGGTTTTGTGTATCCCTGAACATAATTCCAGCACCCTTGTCTATATCTTGTATCAATTGGCTAAAGTGATGCTTTGTCCAACCAATAGCTTCATAGTTTGAGAAAGTTGCAGAGCCATTAACGACAACTGGGAAACCTGCAATTGTGCCATTTTCTGTCTGCACCTGTACACTAGTTACAGAGGGCGTAAGTTTTATGGGACATAGGTCAGTAATAGTTCGTGCCTGAGTGGAATTAATGAACATAAGTCTTAGTTGATAGGTATAGTATGTTGAGTTGGCAGGCAATGATATGATTATGTTTGCGTAGACATTGGGGCAGTTGATAGCGCCTGTACTCCATTCAGCTTCTTGCATAACAATATCTCTAACTATACCGTGGTGAATCACGTATGAACAACCCGCACCATACGTACTTGCTTCTTGATTAATACGCATAAACGTTGCTGTACTGTAAGTGCCAGTTCCAGCGATAGTAGATTTAACAGTACCGCCTGAGAAAAACAGCGTCACATTTCCATTGGTAATTGTTGATGCAGCAGCGTTATCGTTTGTGAAGAATCGGTTAGTAAAAGCCATCGGCGTTTGTGTAGCATCATCACTGCCATCCCACCAAATCGTAAAATCAAAGACTCTACTATTTATTAGGAAAACAATCATTTGGCGATTACTAAAGACTGTAGCATTGCTTGTTATACCCAATGGATTTTGGTAGTTGGATGCCCAGTCTTCGATTTGGAAGGGTACCTCTTGATTTATTCCATTAATAGTCTGGTTTACATGTATTGCTTTTACTGATATAGGAGGGATAGGTATGGTTTGGGTAGTTACCTCCATATTTTGACCCAACCATCGCATTGTGCCGTTTTGGAGTACTTCAATAGTAATCGTGGATTGTTGCCGGTTAACGAGGAAGCTTATGTCTGGCTGGTCTTTTATGTAGACGCAGTCGATATTCCAGGAACTGAGAAGTGAATCAGTTTCATCATTGCTTCCTATAAATCTGATTTTAAGAGTGGCTGAATCTATGTAAGGAACGATTGAAACGTTGTTGAACCAATTCGGCGCAAGTGTCATTAAGTTCGTCCATGAACCATCATGCCATATATAAACTTCTAATGGTTCATTGTCCATGTTACCTGTTTTTATGCATAGATATTGGCGTACATTAGATGCATTGACGCTAAGCCATTGTTCTTCAAGATTCAACGCATAGTTAGTTTGATTAATGCTGTATTTTACTAGGTCAAGTTTCAAATCGAATTGTGACGATAATTTAGTTGCGTTAACCATAATCTTCCAATTGCCTAGTGCATCTCTGTAATCACTAAGGCTAGTTGAGATTGTCTGTGTTTTTATGCTGTCACTTGTCCCAAGAATGTCAGTTAGATAGCCGTCTCCGCTTGTTATGTATTGCCCTGTTCGATAATTATATAATTGATAAATTACATCTACATTATCAGTTGTAGCTGAACTGTCAATTGTCCAAGCTATGTTGTTCCAAGTTTCTGTGTTTGAGGAACCAGAAAATTCTGCATCACAAATATATGTTGTCCCACTTGCAGGTGTTGGTTCTAAAAGTATAGCTATTGCAACTGAACTTACCGATCTACTAGTACTCCAAGAAGTAGCCACTACACCACTTGTTACTGCTTTGTCGCTTCCAACACCTTTGTATTGTTGGCTGGTCTGAGACCAACGATTGGTTTGTCCAGAGTCTTCACTAATTGAGTATGTTGTTGCTCTATAGGTACCCAAGTGACCGAATAGAACCTTCGAGTAGGTGCCTGATGCAGTTAGACTGACTGATTGACTTGAGCCATAACTTGTGGTGCTATTGCTTGCCTGAATAGGCGTTGCTTGATTCACATTTGTATACGTTACAGAACCACCGACGGCATAAGTTGACGATGCAAAGGTTACGCTAATAGTATTTGTTCCCGAAGTAGGATTCACAAGAATGTAGACATAACTACGAACTTGGGGGTT
>JAXDAO010000212.1:0-7905 GCA_034679745.1 Bathyarchaeia archaeon | reverse complement strand
AGGAACCTGAAGAGAGATATGGTTTTTTGAGCGTGAAAACAATTAAGCCAAAACCTATACCGTTAACAGCTAAAGTGATCCTCATCGGTGATCCCAATACCTATCAGTTGTTGTTCAGTTTGGATCCCGATTTTAGGGAGTTGTTTAAGATTAAAGCAGAATTTGACACAACTATGCCCCGAACGAAGGAGAATATTCGGCATTATGCAGCATTTGTTTGTGGCTTATGTGAGAAGGAGCATCTCAAACATCTTGACGGTGGGGGATTAGCTAAACTTGTTGAATACAGCTCAAGGGTGATAGAGGACCAATACAAACTTTCTACGCAGTTCTCGCTAGTGGCTGATGTGATTAGAGAGTCAAACTTTTATGCAATTGAAGAAAACTCTCAAGTCATAACTGCAGAGCATGTTAAGAAAGCTATTGAAGAAAAAATTTACCGGTCCAAGCTAGTTCAAGAGAGAATTCAAGAAATGATTACCAGAGGCTTCTTCCTCATAGATACCATAGATCAGAAGGTTGGACAAGTTAATGGATTATCAGTGATGGGTTTTGGAGATTTCGCTTTTGGTACACCTTCACGTGTTACTGCTAGTATTGGAGTTGGCCGAGAAGGAGTAATTGATATTGAACGTGAAGCAAAAATGGGGGGACCAATCCACACAAAGGGAGTTTTAATCTTGAGCGGCTACATAAATGACAGATACGCGCGTGACAAACCGCTTAGCCTTTCTGCACGATTGGTTTTTGAGCAGAACTATTCAGGCGTCGAAGGCGACAGTGCATCGAGTACTGAACTCTATGCTATTTTATCCTCACTGAGTGGATTACCAATAAAGCAAAACATCGCAGTAACGGGGTCAGTTAACCAAAAGGGCGAAGTACAAGCTATAGGTGGAGTTAACGAGAAAATTGAAGGTTTCTTTGAGGTTTGCAAAGCTAAAGGCTTAACGGGCGAGCAGGGTGTGATGATTCCAGAATCTAACGTGCAGAATCTCATGTTAAAAGAAGAAATCCTTGAAGCTGTCAGAGCTGGCACATTTAGTGTTTACTCAATTAAGTCAATTGATGAAGGCATCGAAGTTCTCACAAGTACAAAAGCTGGACAACGTAGAGACGACGGCACCTATGAAGAAGGAACAGTCAATTACCTAGTTGATAAGCAATTAAGAGAAATGGCAGAAAAAATCAAGGAATACCCAACACTGCATTCACAGACTAAAAAAATCGAAGATTAAAACCATACACTATTAAAGTGATTTAGAAAGCATCGGGATTTTGGCTCTATATTTCGAATTATCAAAGCTTATCTGGTAAAATAGCACACTGAAGGTCAGGTGCAGAGTTAGTGTTTAGAAAAGGAAAAAGAAAACGTAATAGAGCATTAGCAATTCTTCTTTTGCCAGCACTGGTTTTCATAGGTTTTATTGGTTGGCTACTATACTCAATTGAGCCCAACCGTAAAAAATCAAACATAAGACAGCATAATGCACCGCAAATGGCGAAAGAGGATGGAGTAACCTTCGTTCCGACGCTACCCGAAGGTGAACAAGAAATTTCCCTAAAAAAGAATAACTAATAATGTCTATTGCCAGGGCAGTTAGCAAGGCCACTATTTTGGCTGACAACCTTACTTAATTGTAGCGGATCTGCCAACGCTTCCTTTTAACTACCTCACCAAGCAGATTTAACTTGAATTTACTTAGATTTATTAGGTGCTAAAGTGCACTGCATATTTCCGTGGATAACCTTGAGCTATAAAGAACGTATGCACCCTAAAGTTAGCAAAGCAGAAATTGAAGTATTCAAATCACTTAGCACCTCAGGCTTAACAACCGGCATGGTGACGCAGCAGCCCATAATCTTGAAATCAACCATCCCTGATTTCTGCTGGATTGAAAAACGCAAAATCGTCTACCTCGATGGCAATCCAGTACATAAAAAAGACAAACAACTCGAAAAAGACGAAGAAATCAACGACCTTTTGGAAGCACAAGGATGGAATGTCCTTCGAATCCCGTATGATCCACCGTTGACTGAGAAAGGATTACAAAAAATCATGAAGGAGATCAGGCAGTTTCTAAACGTAGATGAGGAAGACATAGAATAAGCCTCTTTTGCTAATTTATACAACTAGAAAATTTATAGTGTATTGGGAAATAATTTATGCAATGAACTCTAATTATTCTGCAAGGTGCAACACAATAGGCGACTTTCCACTTGTGATTTTTAAAATTGGAAAAGGCGAAACGAAAAGCGATCGCGAATGGCTAAAGAAAAAACAAGATTACATCGAGAAACTCTGGAAAAAAAGCGGATTAAAACTTCTGAGGCGAATCGAAGAAGCCTGCGGTGACAGCTTTACAAACGTAGCTAAACAAAGCGGAATTGCCGTGGTGCTTCATAAGAAAACAAATCAACCCCACAACGGCAGCTTAAAAGAAGAAAACCCTCTGGAAATTGATATGTACCTAACCAAGAATGACAACATTGCACACATGAAAGAAGTTCTCATTGGGTTACTTACACATTCATTTATTGAACAAATGTACGAGTTCCATTTTAGGGTTAGAGAGCAAACCCTCTTTGAAGATATTCTTGCAGACGAATGTCTCGCCTCCATCATCAGTTTAATGGTTTTAGGCAAAAAACCTGTAAAGGCCAACTGCGCTAAGGCCTTAGATCAAGCAATATCAGAAACGGTTTTTCGCCTATCACAGAAAACAGCACGCGGTAAATTGCTGGATGAAATGTATGATTTCTTCCAGGAATATCCTGACAAAATCAGAAATCAAAAAATCGACATCCTCGAGAACCGAGAAGTGTTTATCTCAAAACTGCTAAGGTTTCTGCCTAAAGACGTTGAAATCGACTGAGAATAGATCCATATAAAGGATAGTAAATTGGCGCCGGGAGGGGGATTTGAACCCCCGTGGCCCCGAGAGGCCACAAGCTATCAGGTACACCTGAAGAGGTGAATCTCCAGGCTTGCTCCCTGCCTGGCTAGGAGACCCCGGCAATAAGAAACCAACTTAGACGGCTGGTTTGCATCACTTCTCTGACTTTGGCAGAATTTAAAGCTTTATCGAGCTGGTTTATGAGCCTTTATTGAAAGTGAGTTAAAACAGGAAGTGGCAAGTTCCTTCTAAATCGTGCCTGCCCAGAAGGGTATCTTTTTGCGCATCATGTTAATGTACTCTTTGAGCACGTCTTGTTCTTCTGAAGTTAAGTCGTCGAGATGAGCGGTCAAAAGAATCTTGGCGTCATTTTCAGGTACTTTCACGAATAAGATGTCTCTTTCGAATATGTGTCTGCCTGCTATGGGTTTATCCATTGAAATGGCTACTTGCGCTCCAGCTTTGGCTTCGCCGATTGCTTTGCCTTTGTCTTGGATTTGCTGTACTTCGCCTAAGTCTGAGCCATCTTGTGCGCGTAGAAGTGATACTCTGGGTTTTAATCTGCCGCCTTGGATTTCGACACCGAAGACTGCTGGTTTAGCTCTGCGGAATATGCAGTTGGGTAGAATCATGATTTTTCCGGGTTTGACGAGTGCCTCGAATTCTGCTTCGCTTTTAGCTTCTCGTTTGTTCTTAACCCATTCAAGATAATTGTCGATTAGGTTGTAGATAATTGGCTCTTTGAAGATAGGTACGTTACTTGCTGCAGCCTCGGTTTCTGCATCAGGCAAAGTTTTTACTCCGAATGCTAGAATTGCGCCGACTAGTGGTTCATGGGTTTTAACGACTGATGCCTCAATTACGTCCCGTTTGCTTATGTCACCGACATCAGCACTGCGTACTTGCACGTTGTTTGCTTTTAGGATTTCAGCTATCGCTTCTAGAGAGCCTAAAGTGTCAGCTTTAACGATTACACCGTCGATTTCTTTTGTGATTCTGATTCTTCCGATTTCCTCTGTTATGAGGCTACAGTACTTGGCTACGTCTTCGCCGCTTGGCACAGCTAGCAAAGGAGCTCCAGCTAATGCACACTCTAAACCGGGTGCTACAACTTTTACTCCGGCACTTGCGTATACGCAGTCTACGCTTGTGAATTTGTCGCGTGGGTCGCGCATTTCATCTAAGGGTTTGGGGACAAGAATTGTGCGTACGCGGGCTGAGATTGGGCCGTCTTTGCCGCCAACGACGACTAGGTCGTCTTTGTGTAGAGTTCCGTCGTATACAATAGTGTTGAGTGTCATGCCCAAGCCGGGTTCTTCTTTTACTTCTAAAATTGAGCCTTTGGCTGGGCCGTCTGTTGTTTGTAGGCGTTTTTTTAGGAACTGCTGTGTCAAGCCGACTAGAACCATGACTAGTTCTGATAGGCCTTCGCCTGTCTTGGCGCTGGTTGGAACCAATGCTAGGTTAATTGTGAAATCTCGGATGTGGTCAAAACGGTCTGTTTTGAAATTCAAGCGTGAGAATTCGCCCATGACTTGGTACAGGCGATTGTTAAAATCTTCTTGTACAAAGCTGCTTTGCATGCTATAGGATTTCATAAAAGGTGTAGAGGGTTGAGCTTTCCAGCCTGGGATGCGATCGATTTTGTTTACTGCGACGATGAAGGGTGTTTTTCGTGCTTTGAGGATTTCTATGCATTCAAGCGTCTGTGCTTCGAATCCTTTGAGGATGTCCACTACTAGAATTGCTATGTCAGCTACACTTCCGCCTCTGCGTCGCAGATTCGTGAAGGCTTCATGTCCTGGAGTATCTACTATGAGCAAACCGGGGATTTCGATGCCTGTTTTAAAGTTCCCCATGTATGGGCCGATGAGTTGTTTTAGGGTTTCAACTGGGAAGAAGCTTGCGCCTATGTGCTGCGTCATACCGCCTGCTTCATGTGCTTGAACAGAGGTTTTTCTGAGTTCATCAAGCAGTGAGGTTTTGCCTGTGTCAACGTGTCCTAGAACGCATACAATTGGTTGGCGTATGGGCATCTTCGTGTTTCTCCTCTACAACATTTTGAATGGTAAATTGTTATTCTTTTCGGTTAATGAATTAGGTTAATTTATTTGTGTTTTGTGTAGCTAAAGTAGTTTTGCTTGGTCTGCAAAAGTTTTTATTGCATATTAGGCTTCTGAAGTCATGGTGATTTGTTTGCCGTATTGTGTCAAGTGTGGTTCGCCCCTAAAAACAGATGACAAGTTTTGTGCCGTTTGCGGTGCAGCTACAGCCAAGTTTACTAGTGAAGAATTCAAGGTTTCAGGTAAGGACGTGGTGAATCGAGTTGGAGAGTTGCTTCATGAGGGAAACGTAACCCGCGTAATCGTTAAGGATGAGTCTGGTAAAACTTTGCTTGAGATCCCTGCAACTGTAGGTGTTATCGGCGTTGTTGTGGCTCCTTGGTTGGCGGCATTAGGAGTTATTGCTGCATTGGTGGCAAATTGCAAAATCGAAGTTGAAAGAAGAGAGTAGAGAGGTTATTGTGGAGGCTTAACTATTAGTAGGAATATACCGAGGATAACCATTATAACGCTTAGAACGCCGAAGAATACTCCGAATCCCCCTACGGCTGCAGTGGTTGCGGTGAAGTAGAGCATCAATGCTCCAAGAATTATTAGGGATAAACCGAAGATTCTTTCGGCTAATGATACCCAGAATGTGTCGCCTTCGATACTCATGCTTTCTTGTGCTCCTCTGCTCTTGTTGTGTATTTCTCTGATATAAACAAGATGGGTTAATTTAAATTATGCTAAGAAAATATAGAATAATTTTGAGGTACAGAGAGATGTATTTCTAATGCCCATTAAAACTATGGCTATGACCTCTTATAATAATTAATTATAGGCAATTTATTAGTAGAATAGAGAAGGGATCGTTTTTGCAGCATTGAAAGCCCATATATGCCCTTCTTACAACAAGGTTAAATGCCACAATCCATAATTGACAAATTATGACAACAAAGCGCGAACTGATTGAGGCAAAAGCAATCGAACTTCTCAAAAACAATCCAAAGGGAATACCTACTTCTCAACTAGTAAACGCCTTAACAGAGGCTTTGCCAGATATCCATCCTAAGACAATAAATGGAACAGTTTGGTTACTTGCCCAAAAAAGACCAAAAGAAGTCTACAAACCAATTCAAGGTCTTTTCCGACACATATCTTTTCGAGAAGCAGGCTCAAAAGACGCTTGATGATGTTGGTGAATTGGATGGGTAAGGTGTACGAGTTTGAGGCAGAGATTAAGAAGGTTCCTGGTATTGATGGAGCCTACATCGAGATACCTTTTGATGTTAAAGCTGAATTTGGCAAAGGAAGCGTTCCTGTCACGGCTACTTTCGACGGCGTATTGTACGAAGGCAGGCTAGTTAAGATGGGTACACCTTGCTACATATTAGGTGTAAGAAAGGACATACGTGCCAAGATAGGGAAACAATCTGGAGACACAGGCAAAGTCACAATTGCAGAACGCGTTCCCTAAAAAAATCGTGCACAAACCTGTTGATAGAACTGATATATTCCATTTGTTGTTTCTGTTTTGTGCAGTCTAGTTCTACAGTTTGTTTTTGGATTATTTTCTTGGTAAACACAACACTTTTGATGTTTATTTGATGTTAAATCGTGTAGTTGTGTTCTACAGGTCTTGTTTTAGTATGCTTACGGTATGTAGCAGCCTTTATAGGCTTATTTAAGATACAAGATACAAGTAGGAAGTTAAAGCCATGAACACCAAAAACCAAAAAGAAGCACAAACAAAACTCACCAAAGGCCTACTAGACATGATAATTCTGCAACGCTTACAAAGAGAAGGCATGCATGGCTACGAGTTAATCACAGGCATACGCAAAGACTTCGGAGTGTACTTTGGCCCCAGCACCATTTACCCGCTGCTTGGATTAATGGAGAAGAAAGGAGTAGTCCAAAGCACATGGAACATGAACACAGAGCGCCCACGCAAAGTCTACACCCTAACGGAGGAGGGACGGAGCGTTCTTGCGTTTACTGAGACTTCCCTTATGATGATACGCCAAAAGATAAGCATCGAACACGCGGTTGATACTCAAACACCAACATTGACTATTACGCAATAAACTCAGAATTGGAAAATTAACTCCCTTCAAGTTTGACCAAGTGTCAAGAGCCAAAAAGTCAGGGGTGTTGGTGAGAGGCAAATAGTATTGAGAGTAAAGATGCCTGTTTACCACTGTGCGTGTGGACAAAGTCTACTAATAATGCCTGATGTTTTGAGATGCAGAAAAACATCAGAAACGCCAACATAATTCTTAATTATCTTGGTTCTCAGCGCCCCAATCAAAGGTAGTCTTCTTTGGGGCATAGTGCTATCTTATCATTATTGTTTTAAGTATAGTAATCGACAACATCGCTTCTAAGACGAGGAAGTGAAATAGTGGATAAGAAATTAATCGACCCAGAATTGAGGCAGAATGCTTTAATTCAAAGACTATTGTACTCACAGCTTGAAAAAGAGAACGGTTACAGGAAAATAAATTTACTTTTAAAAGCTATGAAGGGGCGATGTAGAAGTAATCTTCACTACGAACAGGTGTATATTGATCGACCAGACGGTAGTAAAATGCGAATCTGTGTGTATACCCCTCGTGAGAGGAAAAAGAACGCGCCCGGGCTTTTATGGATACATGGCGGAGGTTATGCAATTGGCTTGCCTGAGCAGGAAGAACGCTACATAAAGCGGTTCTGTGAAGCAAACAATTCTATTGTAGTAGCTCCCGAATATACCCTTTCGGTAGATAAACCATATCCTGCAGCACTTAACGATTGTTATTTAGCATTAAAATGGCTTCGCAACAAGGCGCCTAAATATGACATACGTTCTGACCAACTCATAGTTGGAGGAGCTAGTGCGGGTGGAGGACTCACCGCTGCACTTAGCCTGTGTGCACGTGATAAGAAGGAAGTAGCCATTGCATTTCAAATGCCCCTTTACC
>JAXDAO010000211.1:0-7260 GCA_034679745.1 Bathyarchaeia archaeon | reverse complement strand
AATTAGGATCAAGACGATAAAACCCACAATTAGGCTCATGTTGGACAACATTTGATAGAACTTCCCTTTTTTACGAAGCTTCCACAGGATAACTATAACCGCGGCTCCGAAAGCAAGAACAAAAATTATTGATATCGGGAAGGGAATAAGCTGGAATGCCATGAGTGAATATTTGAGGTCACAGTATATAAAAGACTCAGGGGATTGTTAGTATATTGAAATTAGCATGCCGTTTTTTCAATGTAAAGTATGTGGTAAAAAGATCGAAGCAGACTATGAGACTTGTGACTGCACACATGCACACCAGTGTCATGAGAAAAGGAATCCACAATGCTGTGGTCAGCCCATGATAGAAATTATGGATGACTAATTAACTTGGGTTCCGCTTTGAATTAGGTGATTTCTTTTGCTGTAAGCATCGGATTGCCATCGCGGTAGCTGCATTTTATGCAGTACTTTTTAACACATTCAAGGCATAGATTGGGATCGCAGAGGGTTGTACTTAGATATTTTTCGCCGCCATCTGGGGCAATCCCGACGATTACACCTTTTTTGAGCTCTCTTGCTTTCTGTATGGCTATGTGAAATATTGCACCTGAGCTTGGACCAACAAAAATTCCTTCTTGCAAAGCTAACAGCCTTGCGGTTTCATCAGCAGTCTTTGGGTTAACGTAGAATATTTCATCGACTAGATTTGGATTCCAAATTTCTGGAACGCGCTGGGTTTTTATGTCTTTCAGACCCTGGATTGCAGTGCCGACTTCAGGTTGGACACCGATAATTTTCACGTCTGGGTTGTATTCTTTTAGACGTTTGGAAATGCCCATTAATGTGCCTGTGGTACCCATACCTGCAATAAAATGAGTAACTCTCCCGTCAGTGTCACGCCAAATTTCAGGAGCAGTTGTTTCATAATGTGCTTGGACGTTGGCTTGGTTTGCGAACTGGTTAGGCATAAAGTACTTGTCCGGGTTCTTTTTTGCGATCTCTTGTGCCAGATCTTCTGCGCCATCCATCCCTTTGGCTCCATCACTCAAAAGGACTTTGGCACCTAGCGAGATCAGTACTTGTCGTCGCTCCATACTCATGGTTTCAGGCATAACTATTACAACGTCATAGCCTTTGGCTCTGCAAACAAGCGCAATTCCGATACCCGTGTTGCCACTTGTCGGTTCAATAACGGTTTTGCCGCTAGTTAACTGACCAGATTTTTCTGCTTGTTCAATCATATATTTGGCGATCCGGTCTTTGATAGAGCCACCAGGGTTGTTTTTTTCAAGTTTTAGGTATATTTCAAGGGCTGGGTTTGGGTTCAAATGCTCGATTTTAACGAGAGGGGTATTGCCAATTAAATCAAGGATATTCTTGGTGTTCAATTTTCTGCGCCTTGAAACGGTGATAGCTAAGGATACCTATGCTTATAAAACATATAGTAACGGTTTTGGAGTAGAATTGCAGATGTGGATTCTGGCTTCATAAATGTGATATCCTAAATTTGGCAAAGAAAATAGAGGTAAAAATGGCTCATTGTCCTATTTGCGGGAAAGAGGTAAATAAACCATCTAATATACTCAAAAACCATTGCTTAACTGTTAAAGTGTACGATTGTAGAAAATGTCACCATAACTTCAAAGTTACGATTAATCAGTCAGAGTACATGTATGATTTAACATAATCTGCAAGTGAGTTTTTTAGTTCGTTGTGAAACAATAGACCAATAATTTAAGGATTTTCGAAATAAAAAAAGAAAGGAGATTATTTTGCGTATGCCTCGACGAGATCTCGTGCTGTGATTATACCTACCACTTTATCGTCACTGACAACAGGCAATCGTCTGATGTGTTTTGACGCCATTATTGCAGCAGCTCTATGAACACTGATACCTGAAGGAATAACGATTAAAGGTTGTGAACAGGCTGGTCCAACTTCTTCAAACAATGCTTTGCCTCTCGCTAAGAAATTCGTGAGCAGGTCCCGCTCAGTAAAGATTCCAAAAGGTTTGCCTTCATGCGTGATTATTATGCTTCCGATGCGTTGGCTACCCATAATTTTGGCTATATTGATGACTGATGTTTGTTCGTTGGCAACAACAACTTCCTTTGTCATATAGTCGTCGACTTTGACTTCGGTTTCTGGAACATCCGGTAAGCTCTTGACTAAATCCGAAGCAGTTATGATGCCTACAAGCGTTCCAGCGTCAAATACTGCAAGTCGTCCTTTCTTGCTGATCATCATCTGGGCTACTTCTTTTATCTTAGCATTAGCAGAAACGCCAGCTAATGGATATGACATAACTTGCTCTACTTTTTCGTCTTTTAAGAACAAGCCATATGCCAAGACCTTGCTAAGCAAATCCCGCTCAGTGACGATTCCCACTGGTGTTTTGTATTTCATAACAATTAGGCTTCCGACGTGTCTTCCACCCATTATTTGCGCGGCTTCATCAAGGGAGGCTTCTGGGTTTATGGTTAAAACTTCCTGGCTCATTAAGTCCTGTGCTAGTCGATAACGAGGCAAGTCACGCTTGTACTGCTCATAAGCGATATCGATTACGCCTGGCAACTTTCTTTTTGTTTCCGTTTGAGGTGTCGCCAAAGAAAACTCCTCAGGTAAATAATAGTTTAAACCTCTAATTAAGCTTGTAACTATTTAGAAAAATAGGTCTCAAAATACTCTTGCCTATTTTATTGCTATTTCCAGCTTTTAAGCAGTGTCCAAATGTAATCCACAACATACCTGTACCTAGCGATTGTACCAAGAACAATAACCAAAATCATGCCAAGCCCAATGTAGAGCATTTTGGCATCGTTAGTTTGAATATATTGGTACAAAGTACCAACAAGTACGATGATTAACCCGAAGATCGCGATGATAGTGAGATAGTCTTTGTATGCTTGTTTGACGCTCATCGTTAGCTCAGCTTATAATTCACTATTAAATTAAAAGAACTTACGCTCTAAGACGATTTCTTGATTAGAGGCAGCCTATAGTGGGATTAAGCAAAACCTTTTATTTACTGGCAATTGAATCTGCCATTTGAGACGTAATTAATGAAAAAAGCACTAATCACATTCCTTGTTGCTTTTGCATTAACTGTTGCAATATCTGCTTTAAGATTAATAGGAGGCGCCGCAGCGATCTCCCCTTTCCTAACCTCAAACGTCATTATTACTATAGTAGGAATCGGATTATTCTTCTCTGTCTTTTACCTTTTAGCAAATACAACCCAAATAGCAGCTAACAAAGCAACAATAATAGCTTTAATCTTGGGAGTTTTGTTGGGTTCCGCTGTGTCAGTTATTCTACTGTGGACATCTTCTGTTCTATGGTACTTTTCAGCAATACTTTGGAGCGCTTTATTTTTTGGGATAATACAATATTTTATACCTGCATTGATTGCTTTATTTTTTGCTGATTTTAGAAGCAAGAAAGCAAAAAATTAGTTTAACTTATGCTTCAAAACTTGGTCCGAATCCTTATCGATAGTTATGTGGATTGTGACAACAGTATATCAGCCACAAAATCTTAAACTCTTGATTAAAATAATAATAATCACAGGTTTTCAGAATGCATCATCCAACCAATAAATCTAAAATTTTGAGTAACCACTACGTTATCGTTCCAATTATGGCTACTTTGTCATTCATATCGATGTATATACTAATGTACTCGATGGTAAACACTTCAAACGACATTTACAACAACATAAATCAGGTCTACATGGCAGCCCTCATGACAGCTCCAATGGTAATTTTTGAAATCGCCCTGATGCGTTCTATGTTTAAGAAAAATAAATTAAATATTCTAATTATTACAGTTAGCATAGTCGTTTTAGTTGCCTCTTTTGCCTTCATTATAGAACAAACGGCGGTTAATGATGAACAGTTTATTATGTCAATGATTCCCCATCATTCATCTGCAATTTTAATGTGTGAACAAGCAACCTTACAAGATCCGGAATTGAAGGAATTATGTGAAGCAATTTTGGCTAATCAACAAGCTGAGATAGAACAAATGAAAGAAATTTTAGCACGTATACAAGGAAGTACACCTTAATGTATACACACCTAAACTAGTTCTTGGTTATTTTTCTATTTCTCAAAGACTACATTCAACATAAAAAGTTAGTATTCCAATAAAAAGCATCATGATAAACATTCAACCAAGCCCATACATGTGCTAAAGTCTAAACAGCTTAGTTTTTGTCTTAGCAACCTGTAATATTTGAGTAAAAACTACCAACACAATCAATACTTGATCAGAACCAGAAAAACTTGTGAGTAGTGACGCGTAAGTTCCTGAGGTGTTTTACAAAGGTTTTAGTAGTATTTGCATTCTGAAATTTCTGGGTGTAACGTTAATTCTTCAAGTGTTTTATTTAATAGAATATTGTCGCCTACTTTTGAAACCAGCGAAGTCGGTACACACACAGTTGAACTGCCGATTCGTTTCTTAAATCCTAGATCTTCTGAAGCTGATTTTGATAATTTAACATGTAGATGGGTAACTTGCCAGGTAGTTGTATCGATTCCTACTCCATTAATCTGTCCAAGGTCAAAACCGCCTGCGCAAATCACATACTTATCAGATAACTCTTTAAAACTAGTCAAATTAGTCACCGCTTAAAACAAAAGTTTACTTTAAATATAATTGTTTCTATTCCAATAATTTGCCACTGATTTTTTAGGTGTTGTGATGTTTTTTATATTTTATATTTTACTGATACTTGACCATGGAAAAGCGTTGTATTTTCCAGTTACAAGTCTTTGTTCAAGCCACCACCGAAAATGCAAAAAAAGTGAAAATAAAAACATCAGGCAAAAAGTGGATAAACCATGCCCATGTAAAACCTTTTGTCTCAAGCATACTTTTACCTAAAAACCAACCTAGAAAGCTAGCTAAAAGGACACCGAGAATGCCACTCGGCACCCCATAGAAATGACCTAAACCAAAAAAGAGTGTGGTAATCAGCAAGCCTTGGTGATTGCCAACAGAAGTTCGCAGTTCAGACAAGGGCGCGGCACGTAGAGTAAATTCTTCGTTAAAGGCGTTTATTGCAGCAATCACTATGGCTACTGGAATCAAAGGAAGCGCCGATTCAATTGTGCTTAAAGACGGAGGATTTGAAAGTGTTAAATAAATTAGGGTCACTGACGCGAATATTGCTGCAAAAATTGTTCCTGTCCTTGTCCACGGCTCTGATTTTTTCATACCAAGTAGCCTTGAAGGTTCAACGGGTGCGCTAATATTACCCTTGGCTAAAAATAAGTCGCTACGTTTCCGTCCATTAAGCAATAAGAAAGCCAAGATTATCAAAGCGGGGGCAAGTCTTAGTAGATGAGTACTTATTGCAGAGAGAGCCCATGGTGCTTGTGCTTCCCAGCTAATCCATGTACTTGTTTCACGGAAATAGGGTATTAGTCCCCATTGCCAACCTCCGCCAAATCCAAGTAAAAATATTACTAAAAGAATTGCGAGAAAATTCCTCAGCCCAGTTAACCGACGGATAAATAACGTGAGCAAAAAAATTGTTATTAACCCTATGGCATGTATCCATGGCAACCAATATGGAATTCCACCAGTAAGTTCTTTCCAGAGGATTACGTCTAAAGAAGATGTCAAAAGTGTTGCTATCCAAGCAATTGCAATTAAAGTTTTTTGATTTTGCTCCATATGTTCAAGCTGCCTACTGGCGTCTTGGATTTAAGCTGCAAAACTATATTTTTCGATTTTATTTTATGTCTTTCTATAATTGTAACACATAGATAGAGAAAAAACTGAGCACATTGGTGCGAGGAGAGTGCCTTAACGTGCAAGAAGAACACATTAGCAAATTAAACATAACTAATTTGCACTTGGCAGGGCGGTGTTTTTGTAAAAAAATAGAGAGGTAAATGTGCTACTACCGAGGTGTTACTTTTTCTTTGCTGCAGCTTTCTTGGCTACTTTCTTGACTGTTTTCTTGGCCACTTCATTAACCTCGGGATTTTAGATATGTCATTAAGTGTATTTATAATTTGCTAATTCATAAGCTGTATTTGAGACGCATTAACCTAAATCGCATAAAAAAAACCATATAATTCCAGACGGATTCCGATTTTCTATTATTCAACTTAAAAAAGATTGATCTGAAGTGTAAACGTAAATATCAGGTTTATAAATAAAACAAATAAGATAACAAAGATTAATATTGCTCTAAAAACAAAAAGAGACTACGAGGAAGTTGATATGCATGAAACTGTAATCGCTATGGCTCCAATGCATTCATTATGTAAGAAATCAGGAGCGGAAAGAGTTAGTGAAGCAGCAGCAAAAGAACTGGCAAAAGTTCTAGAGGAAATCGGTGTTAAAATTGCTAAAGAAGCACTTGATTATTCTATTCATGCTGGAAGAAAAACAATTAAAGCAGATGACATTGAAATCGCAACTAGAAAGGTCCTAAAGCAATAGAAAACTGACCGAAGAAAGACCGTTTCGTCTTTTCAGCTATAAAAAATTCAACAACTCCTTAAGAAGCTTGGATTTTAGTGCAAACTCAGAGTCTTTGGTGCGATGAGGGCTGCCCTTTAGGGAGGTGTACTCGCTACCCGAGATGTTTTTGCTTTAAATGAACATCGATAATAGGCGCCTTCGAAAGAATTCTATCCGCATTCCAGAGGTAAACGTCATAGAAAACATCTAACAGCTTCTCAAGAGGCATTTCATATACTTGCTCTTGCGAAAAACCCTCTTTGCACATTATTCTTAAAACTTCTTTTTCCAGAAGGTCCTTGACTGAATAGTCTCTTAAATTTGAATCGCCCAAATCTAGCAAAAAAGATGCGAAAGTTTCTTGCATACTAATTCCTTCAATCGCTCTATTCTCCAATTCTTTGGTGCCTAAAAAAAGCTTTCTAATTATTCTATGTTTGCAAAAGAGTAATGCTTTTCTGGTCAACTTCTTTCTCGATCTTGATTCCAAGGAAATACTATAGATGTATAGAAGAAAGATTATAGCAAGCATTCTATGGGTCTTATAGGGTATTTCTAAGTTATTTTAGGGGCTATAAATGATGTTTTATGATGTATACTCAAGGAGCAAAATATTTTATTTTAGATTTAGAGTAACGTGAATTAGGTTCCTCTTTCAAATAGCAAGTAATGATTGATTTTGTACGCCATTGGGCCTGCACCCATACCAGCAACCTGATAAGTATAGAGATTCCACCCATTCCTTTGCCACTCCGCAACAACTCTAGCAATATCCTTATGATGACCAAC
>JAXDAO010000210.1:0-3556 GCA_034679745.1 Bathyarchaeia archaeon | reverse complement strand
TGCTTTTGTGTAAACGTTTGACGATATACCAGCAACTAAAGCCCCAATCGCATCGTTTGTAAGCGGTGGCAGCTGTTTGAGAATGCCTGGTTTTGCTTGGTCAAACCGTACAAACTCAAACATTCCTCTTGCACCACCAATGTAATTGGCGATGGCTAAACCGATAAGTTCATCAGCGACAAGCCCGGGTCTGCCCAAAAACCGTTCTTTCGTTAATCCGGGAATCCTGCCGTTCTCTGCCTCTTCTTGAGCATGGAAAGCTGCAACAATGAGGGTTGAAACGTTAACGTCAGAGAGCGCGTCGAGGAATTCTTCTTTAAACTGCTGAGTTGCTTTCTCTTCAGTTTCTACACCTGGGTGAGGCACATACATCTCGAGTGCACTGTCGACTAAGCTTTCAAGTGTGATGCCCTTTTTTTCTAGATAGCCAAGTAGCGGGGGCTTTATTTTTGTCATTGGTACTCAACTGAACGTTTACTGACAAGGACTGTTTTAAGTATTGCGCGGTCTCCACACTGTAATGCTTATGCATTAATCGTAAAATGCCCGTTTTTCTAACAGTCCTGTTATTTTTTTAAAAAAAAGAAAGGTTTTTCACTATTAAATAGAAAGAAGTAGAGTTTAATTTAGCCCTAAATTTCAAAGAAAGGCTTTGAAAATCGGATGAGTTTCGTCTAGAGGTCTCGTCCCTAAGTCAGCTGCTGCTGAAGCAATGTAAACGTCAGTTATTGCTACTGCTGGGAATACCCACTCAGCTTGTTCAACGGGTCCAAACATTAGGTAGTTTGCACCTACTGTTTGCATTATAGAATTAGTTGCCGTGACGCATCCTTTTCGGAATTCTTTTGCAATATTTGCTTTGACCCAACCCATGGTTGTGACAACGTTGCCACTACCTAAACCGACTGGGCGCCCGTATTTTTCTTTCATGACAGGTATTGTTCTGACGGCTATACCCATATCTGGAGCAAAAGCGGGAATTGCCGTATCTATAAGCGGTTTTGTAATTCCCGCCATCTCGGCTAATGTGAGTGCTTCCTGTGCAATGGCCATTTTTCCTTCTATAGTGTTGTCTTTCTGGTTATCTGCAAGAACAATTGCGGATTCTATTGTGCTTTCTTTTAGATTTATAATCTCTTTTTCTGTAACTCCCTTGTAGACTGAGTTGTAAATGCATCTGTTTGCAAGTCCCATTTTCTTAACTAATCTTGCTGCTGCCATGCGTGCATTAGGACTCATTGCATCTAATACAAGTGGTGCTTCGCTGTGGTTTGACACGAATTCAATGTATTTTTGAAAGGCAACCTCTGTGGTCCCAACTATATCAAAGCCGAATTGTATGCCTGTTATGTCGCTTTGGGTTTGCATGGTGTTGATTAATTTTTCAGCCTCTGCTTCATCAAAAACGCCTTTGTTTGCATCTTGAACCATTTTTTGCCCCAACCAAAAGATAGAACCTATCAAAAAAGTCGGAAGTTCTCCTGGCTGACCACCAACTTTTGCTTTGCCAATTGTATAAATATTTTGTTTTGTGCTAAAAACAAACGATATTTTTCATCACCAAATTTATTTTTGAACCAGATGTTTTTCAAGGTCTAATTCGAAATTATCAATAAGTAATTGTAGGCTTTCTGTTATTTCTTTTACGCGTTCTCTAGCATGCTTTTTGATTAATTCAGGATCAAGTATAGCGTAAATATGGTAGTATCCGCCACCCTTGAGGGTTTTTGATTGTTTGATAACTAGATTTATACTTACCAGTTTAGATAAACAACGGTGTACTGAACTTCTGTCTTTCTGCAATTTAGTGGCAATTTGGTCCAAGGTTGCGTCTTGGTTATTGGCGACTGCCACAAGAACTTCTAAATCCGATGGTTTGAGATTATAGAGGCATGTGAGTAAGTCGGTGCAAGATGCACCTTTTTTCGTTATCTGATTGATGCTTTCCATGTTTATTGAAATGTCGTTTCTAACATATAAATGGTATTGTTTGATATTGTCAATACCGTAACATATATACGACTGGATTTGCAATAGTACCTAAAGGAAGTGTGAGTATGGAGAAAAAAATCCAATGCCCTCGAGGCATACCCGAAGAAATGTGCGATCACGCACCACATTGCAGCGTTTGGAAATTAAGAGAAGTCATAAAAAAACAAGCATAAGACTCAACATTAGAAGGAAAAATTAATGTTTGAAGATAACGAATTAGAACAAATACGCCTGAAGAAAATTCAAGTTATGCTTGACCAAGTGGATCACAGGAAGCACAATAGTAATTATCCTATTGTTATCGCTGATGACAATTTTTATGAAATCTTAGAGAAAAATGACTTATTAGTTGTAGATTTCTGGGCTCCTTAGTGTGGACCTTGTCGAATGGTTGGTCCAATAATAGAGCAACTTGCAGCTGAATACGCTGGAAAAGTAACGTTTGGAAAAATGAACGTTGACGAAAACCAAATTGTGGCAAGCAAATTTGGAATCATGAGCATACCAACCATCGTGGTTTTCCATCGAGGCGAGGCAGTTGAAACTATAGTCGGTTCGTATCCAAAAGCACACATAGAAGCAGTCTTCAAATGCTATCTATGATCATAATAGGTTAGGAGTGAGAAGGTAAAATGTCCAATGTAGAGGAAAAGATTGAGACAGTTAAGTCAAGATTTGCTATGGGTAATCTGATTGCGGTTCTGTGGATTCTTTTGGGAACCTTTGCTTGCTGGTTAGTCAATCCTTGGTTAGGTTGGTTCTTTTTGGGGTTTTCTGCCTTCTCTGTCTATTTAATTATTAGACGGCTGCTCTGCAATTCTTGCTATTATTGCAAATCTTGCACCAAGGGATTAGCTAAGCTCTCAATTCTATTTCTCGGAGCTAACAGAATTCCTGGTCAGAGTAATGGGGCCGTCAAGGGAATGGTAATTTTTATCTATACAGTTCTAACTCTTATTCCAACAGCATTTCTTATTTACTCGCTAGTATCTTCGTTTGAAACCTTAAAAATTATTTCACTTGTTTGTTTAATCGGAATCTCGGCAGCTACTCTTATTTTAAGATTCAGAAACCGAGATAGGCCATTGTGGAAGCGTTGAATAATCTTGTATGCCTTCATTAACCCCGAAAAATGTGAGCATTGTCACATATGTAAGGCTGAAAGTTCATGCCCCATAAAAGCTATTATCCGTATTGATGAATCTGAACCAAACATTGTTGATGTCAAATATTGCCGAGGCTGTGGTGATTGCATAGAAAACTGTCCGGGCAAAGCAATAAGCTTGAAAAGTTCCTACTAAAAGGAGAAGGATGTTTAACTTCCATTAGGAATAAGCTTTCAAAAAAATGAAACACTCTTTGTTCTCGCCTTTTTTTGTTCTAAACAATCAAAAATCGGTTGATGTTTCAGAATCGAAAAACTTATATTAAGAGGTTGGATAAACCAACCAGTAATCAGTGTGGTAAATTGATAAACATAAAGAAAAAACTGCTTATTCGAATCAAAAATCTATTAATATTCAAACATACTGCATGTTTGACATGTAAAACCTTATTTCACTGT
>JAXDAO010000209.1:0-6425 GCA_034679745.1 Bathyarchaeia archaeon | reverse complement strand
TAATTCCTATTTTACTTTACGGTGTAATAATGTATTTTTACAATCTAAAATCAGGGAAAAACTATCATTATGCAATTCTATCTCATTTATTCATTTCAACGATATAGCCTTGCAGACAACATTAGCGATTGCTCTTGCACCTTCTTCATTAGGGTGCACACCATCAACAAAATATCTTTTATTAGCCAACGCGGAGTATACATCAATTAAGGGCATTTTAGCTCTCTTGGAGATTTCCTCTATAGCTGGGATTACAATTTTATCCATAACTTTCCCGCTCAACCATAAGTCTTCATTGAAAATGGGAGGTGGTTTAACAATCCAAATTTTAGGCTTACTTATTAACGCTTCGAACCCACGCAATAGTGTAAGATAGTCCTCAATAAAATTGCCTTGATGCTCCTCGAGACTTGGACAGGAGTCATTTGTTCCCAACATAATAACTATAAGGTGTGGCTGAAACTCTTTTGCGCTCTTATAAGCAAAGCTATGCATGTAAGAACAATAAGAGCCAAGCAATACGTGAGAACCGCAGACACCAAAGTTGCCAATCAAATACTTTGAACCGAGCAGTTCAGAAGCATAAGTGGGATATCCGCTAATCTCAGTAATGCTGTCCCCTACACATGCAACGCGAAATTGTTGATTTAAGTCGCTTTCTATTTTTTCCATCAGTTTTCCTTCGCTCAGTAAGGTAACGCAAAGTGTGCTTGAGCTATAATAGAAAATTGTTAAATAATTCTTTGTGTTTGTATAAAATAGCTGTTGCCCTGAAGCAAGCTTAGAATTCTTCTTTAAATCCCTAACTTATTCGGGACAATGGCTATTTACAAAAAAAGAACTATAGTAGATTAGTGATTGAAGATGAGTCAAAACCAAATGTTCTGTTACCAATGTGAACAAACAGCCAAAGGAACCGGTTGCACCATTGCGGGTGTCTGCGGCAAAACACCCGAAGTCGCAGCTCTCCAAGACCTACTAGTATACAAACTAAGAGAACTTGGTCAACTTGCCCTTATAGCGAATAACGCGGGAATGCGAGATGAAAAAATCGATGTATTTACCTCTGAAGCCCTCTTTGCTACATTAACAAACGTTAATTTTGACCCCAAAGACATTGTAGCCTACCTCAAGAAAGCTGAGCAGTTCCAATTTCAAATTCAAGATAAGCTACATAACAAAAACCCTTACTTAAAACTCGAAGCCACTACAGAGGGACTAGTCGCGCAAGGCAAACAACACGGTATAAATTCAGAACCCACCATGGATGCAGACCTACATTCGCTGCAGTGGCTACTTACCTTCGGTCTAAAAGGAGTCGCTGCATACGCCTACCATGCATACTTACTAGGCAAAAAAGACACAAAAGTGTTCGACTTTATCTACGAAGGTCTCGCAGCACCACTCAACAAAGCTCTTGACACAAATGCTTTCGTTGGTTTAGTTCTTAAGTGCGGAGAAATCAACATTCGCGCGATGGAGCTCCTCGACGCAGGCAACACTGAAACTTATGGCCACCCTGTTCCAACTAAAGTTCCTCTTGGTCACAAGAAAGGTAAAGCTATCCTCGTCTCAGGTCATGACCTCATTGACTTAGAACACATACTTCAACAATCTCAAGGTAAAGGCATCACTGTATACACCCATGGCGAAATGCTTCCAACACATGGTTACCCCAAACTTAAAGCATACCCGCATTTCTATGGTCACTTCGGCACCGCATGGCAAAACCAACAAAAAGAATTTGCCCAATTTCCAGGCGCTATCCTAATGACAACCAACTGCATCCAGCGACCAGTAGATAACTACAAGGGTAACATCTTCACCTCTGGACCAGTAGGTTACCCAGGAGTCACCCACATAGAAGGCAAAGATTTCACACCCGTCATCAACAAAGCACTCGAATTGCCCGGCTTCCCAGATGATGTCGAAGGTAAATCAGTAATGGTCGGCTTTGGCAGAAACGCAGTACTAAACGTAGCAGGCAAAGTCATAGAATCAGTTAAAAACGGGCACATCAAACGCTTCATCCTAGTCGGCGGATGTGATGGGGCAAAACCCGGACGTAGCTACTACACCGAACTTGTCGAGAAAGCACCTAAAAACACAATCATTCTAACGTTGGCATGTGGTAAATTCCGCTTCTTTGATAAAGAACTAGGAACAATTGATGACATCCCACGGTTACTTGACATAGGTCAATGCAACGACGCCTACAGCGCAGTCAAAATCGCTATGGCATTAGCAGATGCCTTTAAAGTCGGAGTAAACGATCTGCCTCTCTCGATGGTTATTTCGTGGTATGAACAAAAAGCTTGTGCCATCCTGTTATCACTGCTGTACTTGGGGATAAAAAATATCCGTCTCGGACCCAGTCTGCCCGCATTCATAACGCCAAATATCCTTAATGTGCTAGTAGATAAATTCAACATCATGCCCATCAAAACAGCAGACGAAGACCTCGCGGCAATCATGAAATAATCAACTTTTTCTTCCTCCCTATTTTTTTCAAATTATATCAGCAAAAACATTTTATTTCAAACCCCTGCGTATGATGAAAGCAAACAGGAGACGCAAGGGTGCCCAAAAGCTTAATTACGCAAAAAAATAAAGCCATATTTTACACTTTGCTAGCTGGCGCACTTTGGGGTACCTCTTTTCCCATTATAAAAGTTGGGTTGGAAACTATCGATCCTTTCACTTTTGTGTTTTGGCGCTTCTTGGTATCTTCTGTTACTTTATTTGTCGTAATGTTAGTGCTAAGAAAACTAGAGTTCAAGATGCCTAACAAGAAATTGCTAATTTTTCTTGGAATTGCCAATGCGGCAGGTTACTTGCTTCAATATGTTGGCATGCCGTATACTACTGCTGCGAAAGCTGCACTTTTCATCAACCTGAGTGCTATGTGGGTTGCAATTATGAGCCCAAGATTGTTAGGTGAACATTTTTCTTCCAAGAAGGTTTTAGGTGTTCTATTCGGTTTAGTCGGCATTGTTTTTGTTAGCACCAACCTTGACTTCGGATCTTTAACTGGTGGACAGTTGCTTGCTGATTTGATTTTGATTATTTCAGGCTTGACTTGGGCAATTTTTATGATTTATAACAAGAAACTTATCATGACTTCTACCTCTGGGACTTTTCAATCTATGACTTGGGTGCTGCTTTTCACGTTCTTATCGATTGTGCCCTTCACTGTTTTTGCTGGACCAGGGTTCTTCGCGTTATCGAGTTGGGGTTGGATGGCGATTTTATGGACAGCTATTGTATGTTGGGTTTTACCTTACTACTTATGGCTTGAAGGACTGAAGTTTCTTTCAGCGTCAGTTTCTACAATACTGCTGTTATCAGAAATTGTTATAGCCGTATTCTTGTCCATTGTTTTTCTAAGGGAACCACTTACTATCATTTCAACAACTGGTGCCCTTTTGATACTCATCGCCATAGCGCTCGTATCAATCCAAGATAAGAAAAACATTTCAGCCTGAAGGATTTTAAACAGATCATTTCATAGTGCTTAAGCTTAAATACAAAAAGCAATTAAATAGGGAGACAAGGGAGAAGTAAAAATGGCTAAAATATTAACAGTAGCATTAGTTGTAATAATGCTCGTTGTAGGGTTTATCGTGGGTCTCGTAGCGGGTCCCTTTATTCTACCCCAGAATACGACAAGCACAGACACTGTATGGGCAAATATACAATCGACGAAAACTATAAGGGTTGGCACAGATCCAACGTGGCCTCCATACCAAATGCTCAACAATGTAACACAAGAGATCGAAGGCTTCGAAGTTGAATTAGCAGACAAATGCGCAGAAAAACTGGGCTTAACAATCGAATGGCAAAGCGTCAGTTTTGACAACATTATTCTTTCAGTACAAAACGGCCAGCTCGATATGGGTGTAAGTGGATTTTCAATAACTTCCGATCGACTTGAACAAGTATCTTTCACGGTACCCCACAGCACCACTGAAGGACAAATAATTATGTTAAAAAGCGTCGCTGAATCCAAAGGCATAACCACGTTGAACACCCTTGCAGACTTTAAGACCGCGGGCATTAAGGTTGGCGTCCAATCAGGAAATGTGCAACAAGAAGAGCTACAAGACGCAAATGTAGACATTGCAACATGGAGCGACTCTGCATCAGCCTTCTTAGACTTGGTCAGCGCAAACCCAAGTGTACAAGCAGCTTATGCCGAAACCCCAATCACTACATCATGGATCGCCGAACTCGGAGCGCAAGGACATGAACTTGTAGTTGTTTACTCGCATCCCTACTATCCAGTTGCCTTCCTAACTGCCAAAGGATCAAGCACCCTTCTAGAACAAATGAATGGCGCATTGGTAGACCTAATCTTTGATGGAACAGTAGACCAACTTAAAGCTAAGTGGCATGCATAGACATCCGTGATCTATAGTGGACGTTTGGCAACAACTAATATTCCTCCTGGAAGGAGTACCATTAACTCTTTCCATTTCTCTGATTTCTTTTTTAATTGGTATAGCGGTAGGTTTACCCCTTGCATTCATAAGAGTATATGAGAAGGAAATTAGTTTTGTAATCGAAGCATATGAAAAGATCTTCAGGGGAGTCCCTGAGATTGTCTTAATGTTAATGTTTTATTTTGGTGTTGGGCCCTTCTTTCCAATTCCCTTTAGCAATGCTTTCTTCGTAGCGGCATTTGTTCTGGGCCTTAGGAGCGGCGCAAACCAATCGCAGATTTATCGAGGCGCAATTCGCGGCGTTGGAGACGAACAGATGATCGCTGGTATGTCCGTTGGTTTCTCAAAGTGGCGATCAATCTGGCATATCATGGTTCCTCAAGTTTTCACATACTCCACTCCAGGCTTAGGAAGCGAGTATGCATTGCTCATTAAAGACTCAGCTTACGTCTATGTTATCGGCAGCTTGGCGGAAATTATGACCTTGGCAATACGCCTAAAAAGCATACCCCCATATGACGTCATTACACCGTTTGTTCTCGCCGCTATACTCTATATCATAATAACCTTCCCTATTGCCTTCTTCTTGGATCGATGGGGAAATAGAATGAAGAATAAAATAGGACTGTAAAAAAATGACTGATAATGTAATGGAAGCAAAACATGTCTACAAAACCTATAAAATAAAGGGTGAAAAAAAAGGCGAAATGTGCTTAGTAGACGCGGCCAAAGATGTTTCTCTTCAGATTCGAAAAGGAGATATCAAACTAATTTTCGGACCCAGCGGGTCAGGAAAAAGCACATTTCTACGGTGTATGGCAATGCTTGACAAACCAGATCATGGGGAGATTTACCTCGGTGAAGAATGCTTAACAAAACCAGGCGTTGACCTAAACAAAGCTCGCGCACGCATCGGCTTTGTTTTTCAGCATATTTACCTTTTCCGTCATCTCACTGCTTTAGGTAATGTTGAGTTAGCGCTTCGGCAAGTACTAAAACTTCCAAAAGAAGAAGCTCGAAAACGGGCGTTGGATGCCCTAACAGAGGTCAAGGTATGTAATTGCGCTGACAAATACCCCTCTCAAATGTCGGGTGGACAAGCACAGCGGGTCGGCATAGCACGCGCCATAGCCCGAAACCCCGATATCATATTGCTTGACGAGCCTACATCAGCCTTGGATCCAGAGCTCACAGGTGAAGTCATTGATACACTGCGAGATTTAGCTAAAGAAGGTACTACTATGCTAATTGTGAGTCACGAGATGCCGTTTGCTAAAGAAGTAGCAGAAGAAATGATATTTTACGACGAAGGACGAATCGTCGAAACAGGTCCCCCATCCTTGTTCTTTAATGCACCGAATACTGACCGAGCAAAACAATTCATGACAAGAATAATTAACAAAACTACTAGGTAAATGAAATGTTTGAATTCCTAGCCGAACCCTACTATCAGGCACTGCTCCTACAAGGACTCTCTGTAACCGTGGAGATCACTCTCTTCGGAGTAGCTCTGGGGTTAGCGTTAGGAACGTTGTTAGCAATCGGCGACATTTATGGCGGGAAAATCATAAAGAGCGCCATTGCCGTCTATGTTGAATTTTTCAGGGGAAGCCCTCTGTTTGTACAATTATTCATTGCAGTATATACTATTCCGGCGATACTCAACCTTCAGATAGACCATTACCTTCTTGCCTTCCTGGTTTTTGGGTTAAACAGTGCCGCCTATCAGAAAGGATACATGAAAGGTTCAATGCAAACCGTCCTAGACGATCAGATGGCGGCAGGCCTATCTGTGGGTATGTCAAAAATCCAGACGCTCCGTCACGTTATTCTTCCTCAAGCCTACCGTATTGTTATCCCATCATGGACTAACGAGTTCTGTTCTTTAACTAAAAGCACTGCAACTTTAGCTTTCGTTGGCATCTCGGATTTAGTCAGCGCTGGATTAACTATCCGGATGAGGACTTTTGAGATCATTCCAGT
>JAXDAO010000208.1:0-9092 GCA_034679745.1 Bathyarchaeia archaeon | reverse complement strand
GCCATACAATCCCTTCGATTTAACCAAAGTCTGGTATCACGGCGAGTATCCACTAATAGAAGTAGGCTACTTTGAGTTGAACCGCAACCCAGAAAACTATTTTGCAGAGGTAGAACAGGCAGCCTTTAATCCTGCGAATGTGGTTCCAGGAATTGGTTTCTCTCCGGATAAAATGCTTCAAGGCAGACTTTTCTCTTACGGAGATGCGCAACGCTATAGACTTGGAGTAAACCACCATCAGATACCTGTGAATGCTCCCAGATGTCCAGTAAACAGCTATCATAGAGATGGTCAGATGAGAGTCAATAGTAACTCTGGAAGCACAATCGGATACGAACCCAACAGCTATGGAGAATGGCAAGAACAGCCAGATTTCAAAGACCCTCCGCTTGAATTAACTGGTTCTGCTTTCCAATGGAACTTCAGAGAAGACGACAACGACTATTACACTCAACCAGGAAAATTATTCAGGTTAATGAATACAGCCCAACAGCAAGTCCTATTTGAAAATACTGCACGAGCTCTAGGAGACAGCCCCCGAGAAATCAAAATGAGGCACATAAAGAATTGCCTAAAAGCTGACCCTGCTTACGGTGAGGGAGTCGCAAAAGCTTTAGGAATACCCTTGTCTGAGGTAAACTAAGTATCAACTTTTCCTTTTTTCTTTTACTCGCTTAATTATAATCAGTAAAAGATAAGCCCATTAGTAAGAGGGTTAGGAAATGACTAAGTTAAATCTATCATTAAACCAACTATTGAGGCTTAAACAATTATCAGATACCGGAAATAACAATATTTTCCGTTTTCTCGCTTTCGCTCTTAACTTGGAAACAGGGGAATTCCACGATGTTCTCCAAGAGGGTACTTCAAGGATAATTGAGAACAAAAATCCAACTATGCATCAACAAATATCTGACTTGCTCTCGAACTACGGTATAGCCAATAAAAAAAGCAGGGGCACTAAACTGGTTAAGTTCAAAGACTTCCCTGGTGGATATGCTTACGAAAACGCTTTCACCCGAAGGGCGATTGAACCGATTGTAAAATTTTTCGCTAAAAAACCTGACGAGCTTATTGATGCTGCTAAGCTATTTGGCGGTAAGCCTTTAGAGTATGGACGGTCTTCTGCAGAAATTCCTGCCCTGCCGGGGTACCACTCACATACATACTCTGGACCGATGAAGAGCTGCCTCCTTCAGCGAATATTTTGTTCGATGAGAATGCAGGTTCTTTTCTAAATGTAGAAGATTTGGCAACACTGGCGGATTTGACTTCGTGGCGATTATCAGTAGCGCAATCAGTGCTTAGAAAATCTAACTCTTTTGAACCTTAAGTAATGGTTATTGTTAGTTCTTGTCTTTTATTGTTGCGATGTTGTGGGTTTGTTTAACTTTAATAGTTTGAAAGAAGAGGACTATTGATGTTGATGATTTCGTGGGTGATTTGTCTACGAAAAGGTGTGTCGACTGTTCTAGTTCTCAGCAAATAAAATGCTTTGGCATCGGCATAGTTAGTCGAGGTATAGGTAAGAACAAGAAATGTACTAAGATAAAGGCAAATGATTGAGATAAAGCGGCTGCAATTTTTTTATTCGCTTACTCTTATGCATTCGATTAATTCGTGATAGTCTTTCTCGTGGTCCAGCGCTTTAAGAAATTGTAGGTTTGTGGCAAGTTCTTTAATTGAAGATACGCCGGTGACTGCAGTACATACTCCTGGTTGAGAGAGTGTATAATTGAGAAGCCTCGTTGGATTTGAGTTTTTAGGAACATTAACTGTCATACTTTTCCAGCCTGTTTTGTAGGCGGCAACCTTTACGTTCTTTCCAGCTTTCAGCAGTTCTCCTCCAACTAGCGGTTTCATAGCTGCTACCCCTATTCCCCGTTTTTTGCATAAAAGCAGAGCTTCATCCCTCGAAGTGTAAAAATGGTTGGCTATGTTTACCTGATACATTACACTGTCGATTGCGCCCGATTCGACTGCAAGCTGGATTACTTCTGGCGAATGTGTGCTAATTGAGACGACCTGAACTGTTCCATCTGCTTTGAGTTTTTGTGCAAGGGCAATTATGCCTTTGCGGTTTACCTCTTTCCAAATATCCAAATTTGCAACATAATGGAGGTTTACTATTGGCGCAGAATTCAATCCTAAGTAATTAAGCATTTTTTTGAGGTGTTCTTCGCATTCAGCAGGTTTACGGCTTCGATGGTATCTGTCGTTTTTCAAACAAGAGCCCAAATGGAACACTAGAACCGGTCGCTTATCGGTCCTGTTTAACGCTTCTTTTAAGCCTTCCATTATGTTGGGATATGACCAAACGAGGTCAAAATAGTTTATCCCATTATTCAGTGCGAAGGTAAATATCTCTGAAACCACTGGCACTGAAGCAGCTTTTAGATATTCAACGCCTAGTCCGATAACGCTTACTTTAAAACCAGTTTTGCCCAGATCGCGATATTGCATGCCAAGAGGTAGGTTGGCAGCGTTTTATTTTTTTCGATTAATAAAGACTATTAGAGCAACCAGATCTTAAAACCAAATGGGGTGATAATTATTTTTTAGCTTGCTATCGATTATTAAATGGTTTTGCTGGATTTTTGATGTATCTTTTTAGAAGAAGCTGCAAAAAACGGCAAGGGCAATTCATCGTTAATTTGAACCAGAAGCTTGGCTGAGTCTTTGTTTAAAATTTAAAAATAAAAAAGGAAGGAAAGTTTTTTCGAATTGTTCGTTTTATGGTCTTTTTTTAAGTAGCAACAGTGCTAGGACTGCGCCGACAACAATTATGGCTATGATAATTCCGACTATGCCCGGAAGGAAGTATAGATCAGCCATTGAAGGTGGTTGTGTTGGTTGTGGTGTTGGAGTTGCTGCTGCTGGATCAACTGTAAAGGATGTTACTGCGTGCGATGGCCAGTAGGCTTTACTGCCGTCAAAGGAAGCATAAACTATGTATTGGCCGTCGATGTCTGGTTTCCAGTTGTATGTAAAGAAGCCGTCTGCGTCGCTGGTGGTTGTTCCGATTGTTCTGTAGTTGCCGTTTGAGTCGACTACGCTTATAGTAATTGGAACGCCAGTGGCGTTGTTTGGTCTTGACTTTTGCATGTAGACGTATTCCATCCAAGCAGTCATGCTCTCGTCGCTAACGACAGGAACTCCTTTGGGAAATCGAGCTGCTTGCTCAGATAGAGTAGTGCCGGCTGAAATATCAGTAACTGTGCCGCGAATGACCACGCTTTGTCCTGATGACAAGGCAGTCAAAGGTGCTTCTACATTTATTTCACTTGGACCTTTTCCTACACAGTATAGTTTACCATCGTAGGCATTCAAATGTACCAGGTATCCGTCTGCGATAGCAATGGGTGCAAGAGATGTCCCTAAGCCTGAAGCTGACCATGCTAGTAAGTCCCAGAGTAATTCTCCAGTGGTGGCATTATTCGCATAAACTCTATAGCCCTTGTATAGTGGCGTGTTTGGCGAGTGTTCTCCAGCGTATGAATAGACAATACCGTCGGCTACTGCTGCTGTTTGAATTGGGTATAGACCCCAAGGTGTTTCGATACCGCAGTTTGTGTCGTTGAATTTCCATAGTAATGAGCCATCTTGCATTGAGAAGCATAGTAATTCTCCGCCATATCCGCTTACGTAAAGGTTGCCGTTTGCAGGGAAGCCTGATCTGCTGCTGTAGTAGTTGAATGATCGGAAGTCCCCCACTGGTCCCCATTTAAGGTCTCCAGTGTCGATGCTGTAGCCAAGTCTTTGGCCAGTTTCAAAGTCTGTCATTGCAATTGTTCGTGTCACTGGGTCGATTGGTTGCCAAGCCAGCATTCGAGTTATGTCATTTGCGGGTGCAGTGTAGTTTTTGATCCATAGCAATTGTCCTCTTGAGCCGTCTTTGTCGCTTAGTGCCCACATTGTCCAGGGATTGGATGTGCCTCTGGATAGTGATGTTAGTGTTATTTGGCTACTGCGACCAATGATAACGTCTCCGGGTATTACGCCAATTATGCTTGGCGATGAAAGACCGGGTAAGTTAGGTATTGTTACGTTCCAAGAGTATGCTTTGCTTGTATCGATTGATTTTCCGTTTACTCTCCATTGGTCTTCGTTAGTGCCTGATGTGCCCAGTTTTGTGTTGGTTGCCGCAGTCCAATTCCATAGAGCTAGCCATCGGTTTGGATAATTGAGTACGTATCTGACTATTTCGCCTTTATCTGTGTAAACTTCGGTGCCGCTTGGCACTCCTGTTAGGTTGAATATGCTTTTGCCAGTTAAAGCGTCAATTGCCATCCAAGTAGAGCCGCTAGTTTGCCATAGTATTCCGCCGACTATTCCGTGCTGGTTGGGTGATGCATAATCGTAGAGTTCGGCAAATGAGGGGCTAATGTCATCTCGTTGCCATAGTTCTTCGCCTGTTCTTAGGTCTACTGCTACGTATCCTCCGCCGCTTCCTGAATGTCCGAGTGATCGTTGATAGCATAGTATTCCGCTGATGATTATGGGGTTGTTGAATCTTGTTTCATATGAAAATCCTGAGTAGTAGGTTGCACCGACCTCAGCTGATTCGCCAGCTAGTCCGCCTAGTTCGTATAGTTTGGACCACATTACGTGTGAGGTTTTAGGGGCGCTACCGTATTTTTGCCACCGATCTGCAGTCGCTGATCCACTTAGCCAGTTAGAGGCAAGTTGTTCCCATAGAATGTTTTGGCCTTCGATAGGGCGTGTCCAATATTCGGTTGGGAGTGGGGTATCGGGTTGTCTTTGGATTGGGTCTTCTTGTACGGTTAATGTGGTTGTTGCATTGCTTGGTAGGTAGTAGTCTCCTTGATATGCGCCGCTCCATGTGTAGGTTTGGCCTGGGAATTCAAAGAACAGAGTATAGGTTCCGACTTGGTTGGGTACGTATTGTGTATATGCTGATGATGTAGGGTCTGAGATAACATTCCATGTCACGGTTTCAGTTGTGGAATCAGGTTTTGTTATTGTTAGTTTGTAATCATGGAATCTTATGTCGTTGTCAGCGTCCACACCTTCTATGACTCTGTTTAGCCATACAACTATTAGGACTTCTTGGCCTACGCCGACAGGGTCAGGGTTAGCGCTTATGTATGCAAATGTAGAGATATTCTGAGGCGGATTATGTGCAAACGTAAGAGGCGTCGTAACAAGGGTTATTGTCATTGATATTAGCAGAATTGAGATTATTGCTAGAATAGAAAATTTTTTCTTAAGCATTTTCTTCTTTTCTCCAAATTTTTGTGCAATTACTTGCACGGAGATAAAAGAAAAAATTGTTGTATTTAATTCTTGTGAACAAAAAATGTATCGTTAGTAAAATCCTAATTAAGCAGATTAGCCCCAATGATTGGTTATTCTAATAAGCTTTAAGATTGTTCAGAACCCAAAATGGGTGTCGCTGAGATTTAACGTGTATATCGCGTTTTGTTAAATAATAAAATTATGACGAACTTGCAGTCGGTTATTGGATTAGATTTTACAAAATGATTATTCTACAAAATAAAAGAGTATTTTAGGGTTTTTTCTTTTGCTCCATTGCTTTCTTTGCGAGAACTACGGCCTCTTCTCTTGTTTTACCAAACATTGCGCCAATTTTATCCGCATCTTCTTTATTTACTGCTGCGCCGCCGATCATAAGTACAATTTTGTCTTTTAAACCTTCAGCTTCCATAGCTGAAACTATCTCTGGTAGATGAACTTTAGCAGCAGAAAGCAAAACAGAAACAACTATTATGTCAGCATTTGCCTCTTTGGCTTTTGCAACAAAAGTTGCCGCAGAAACCCCTTTTCCTGCATCTACAGTTTTGAATTGAGCAGCTTTTAGTGATTTTCTAACCATGTCTTTAGCTGCATCCATAATGTCGGGGTGAAGAGTGCCTATTACAATTGTTCCAATTGGGTTGACTGGTTCGGGTGGTTCTTTTTCTCTTAAAGCTTTTAACCAAGCCATTTCAAAATCAACTCTTGTCTATTCTAATCATTAGATAAAGATGCTCTTAATGTTACCGCTAATTGCATCCATTAGAAGTGTAATGCTTTGATTTTAAAGAAAATAAGAGAGAAAAAGTTAGAAACTTGATTTAGGGTGCATTAGCTGAAGAAGTAACGCCTGTTACGTAGTCCATGATTGCCTTTATGTCTTCTTCTGGAGTTTTTATTGGCATTATGTTGAATTTTTCAACAAGCACCTTTAGTATGCCTGGTGTTATGAAAGCAGGTAGACTTGGTCCCAAGCGAATATTTTTAACGCCCAAGTAAAATAGCGAAAGCAGTATAGCTACCGCTTTTTGTTCATACCATGAAAGTATGAAGAATAGTGGTAATTCATTTATGCCACATTTGAAAATTTCTGAAAAAGCTTCAGCTATTTTTACTGCCGAGTAAGCGTCGTTACATTGTCCGATATCTAATAATCTCGGGATTCCATCTATGTCGCCTAAGTCTTTGTCGAAGAACCTGAATTTGCCGCATGCTAATGTTAGAATAATCGAGTCCTTTGGTGCCTTTTCAACAAACTCGGTGTAGTAGTTGCGTCCGGGTTTTGCTCCATCGCATCCAGCCACAAGGAAGAAAGCGTTGATATGCCCGTTCATTACTGAGTCAACTATTTTATCTGCTACTGAAAGCACAGCATTTCTTCCAAAACCTACAGTTACCGATTTATCATTCTTATCTTCACTAAATCCAGGCATTTCCAGCGCTTTTTTGATGACTGGACTCAAGTCGTGACCAATAATGTGGGTAACACTTGGAAAACCAACTGGTCCAACTGTAAAGATGTTCTCTCTGTAGCTTTCAAAGGGTTTCTGGATGCAGTTTGTTGTCATAACGATTGCACCCGGGAACTGTGTGAATTCTCTTTGTTGGTTTTGCCATGCTGTGCCAAAGTGGCCGTAGAAGTTTGGGTACTTTTTAAGTTCGGGGTAACCGTGTGTGGGTAGCATTTCGCCGTGAGTGTAGACGTTTATGCCTGTGCCTTGTGTTTGCTTTAAAATCTCCTCTAAATCGATGAGGTCGTGGCCAGAGACGAGTATGGCTTTACCTTTTTTGTGACCAAGCGGCACCTTTGTGGGGATTGGGTTACCGTAGCGTTCAGTGTGACCTGCATCAAGGAGTTCCATTGCTCGGATGTTTATTTCACCGCATTTAAAAACTAAGCCGACGAAGGCGTTTGTGTCTAAGGATTTGTTGAGTGGGGCTGATAGGGCTTCATGTATGAAGTCAAAGACGTTGTTGTCTTTCTTGCCTAGCAGGTAAGCGTGGTATGCATACGCAGCTACGCCTTTAAGGCCGAAGGTGAGTAGCCATTGAAGCGAATGCAGGTCGGCGTCCATGTTTGGTTCGCTTTGTATACCACGAGCTTTACCCTGCTCAACCATGCCCTCGATGGTGTTTTCGAGTTTTAAATAAGGATTCTTATTATGTAGCTTCTCCTGAAGTTTAAGTTGCAGCTGCTCAGTTTTTTTGAGGTAGGCCACAATATCTTGAGGATCAAAATTTACGTTTGTTAATGTTGCGAACAATGCTTCAGAGGTGAATATATCTACTTGCTCGTCTCGCATACCTGCGTTGTTAGCTAGAATTGCGAGTTGGCTGAGTCCACGAAGTTTGTACACTAGTAAATCTTGAAGGTTAGCAACTTCAGGGTTCTTTCCGCAGACACCTGAAATAGTGCAACCTTGACCTCTGGCTGTTTGTTCACATTGATAACAAAACATCTGGTTTTGACTCATAATTACGCACCTGATAGCTTAATTGATCGTTTTAGTGTAAATATCTTTCGAAGAGTAATTTTAAGGTAGGCTCGATGGGGTTTGACAGCTCTGAGTTGAATTTACCCTGTTTGTGTGGGTGTGGTTCTCTAAAATTTTTTACACTACACTGGGAGCTTTGGAAATCGTTGTTTTTTTGGTTTAGGTTGTTTTCCTATTGTATTTTGAGTGTGGGCAAAGAAATTTACCCACATAGCCAACATTGCCTCCATGTTGAGTGTTGTGGGTGTGGGTGTGCGACTATGTAATTTCTTCTCTTTTTATGGTTATTCAGGTAAGAACAGGCACTCGTTTCAACATGTTATTTCCACAGTTATGAGGAGAAAGAAATTTCATTATTAATAAGATAAAAGGATCGTTGAGAATTAAGGAAACTGATGTCTGGGCGATGCCAATATTTTTGAAGCGTGCTTGCGGAAAAAACAGCCCCAAATGCGCAATATCAACAAAAAGAGTTAAGCTTGACTACGCCTTAAGACCGCCAAGCCTATTACTTAGCTCATCAAATATTAGGCGCTTCTTCTCTTGGCTTAAATGAAAGACAACTTTGGAAACCATCTCGTTGGAGATAGTGAAAATGTAGTTCAGCTTTATCACGCTGTCCCTTATGGCGCCCTCCGCCTCGGTCAGTGGGATGCCCTTCATTTTCAGGTTACTGGTTACACCCGCGATCACAACGTTTCCCAGCTCCTCAAATAGAACCACTGCGGGCCTAGTCTTCACTTCAACTGAGTCTGTGAACTGTACTGTTGCAAGGATTACGTCTCCGGCTCTAAGCATGTTCCCAAGCCTCGTCTTCCGTATTGTCCCACAGCTCCTTCATTTTTTCTTGCTGGATCGTGTGGAGGAATTCGTCGTATTGCCTTCTGGTTCCTTTTTCCTTCGCCAATCTTATAAGATTGACAATGGTTTCGTTGTAGGTTTCTCGGGGATATTTTCGGATGCTTTTCAATTCTCTGATTGTAGATTTCTTGAGTTGTATAGTGGTGGCTTCTTCCTCGTTCATTATGTATCACCTATAGTTAATGTATAACGTCCTATAATATACTTTTTACAGGTATGTGTGCGAGTTTGTTGAAATGAAAATCTTCCGTAAACACGAGTGAGTCTTTAGTGAATAAACCTACTCGCTGGAAATGTGGCGGTCCTGAAGGTTTCTTCTGGGGTCCAGGACTTTACAATGTCAAAACTCGGCATTTGTAGCCTTCCGAAACCAGTTTATTGTAGACTGCTTCCTGGTCGACTTCATCTTCACATTCAACGACTACTTCACACTGCTTTTCATAGTCAATGGGTTCTTCG
>JAXDAO010000207.1:0-2578 GCA_034679745.1 Bathyarchaeia archaeon | reverse complement strand
TAACTGACTCAGCTAATATGTGACCAGTGCTATTGCCAGGTTTAATTGGGTCTATATGTTGCGAGAAAACTGGAAGCTCAACGGATTCAGCTATTTTACTCAGTTCTGAGAATTGGGGCACCAAAACTATACAGGCGCCTGTTTCTCTTGCAGCTCTTTCAGCTTGCTTAGCCAATTGGATGGCTCTTTGCCCAGTGGACTCAAGGTATGTTTTAAAATTTATAATAATCATTGGAGTTTGCAGCTTCAATTGTTTGTTCCTCGCAGTAGCTAAAAGTAGTTTTGTTAATAATTCTTTGCTTTTAGAAAGAGTAAGAAGAATAGGGGTATATGATAGCTTATTTAGTTGCGGCTTTAAATCCCGCAGCAGCTTTTCTTACCGCTTGTTCAGTTAACATACCGATAAGTTGCCCGTTTTTAACCATAGCCGCGCGCTTGAAGCCTCTCTCGTTCATAAGCTTCATTGCAGTAACCATCGTTTCGTCCCCTTCAAGGACAATTAGCGGTATAAATTCTAAATCTTTGGCTTTGGTTTTCGTGAGGTCTCGATGGTGCTCAATGATTTCTCTTAGTATATCACGGTCGTTTATCACACCAATGGGCTTTTGCTGCTTAGTAATCAAGACAGAGTCAACATTATTTTCAAGCATTCTTTCAACTATTTGTGCTATCGTATCGGTTATTTCAACCTGTACGATCGGCAGTTTAGTTCCAGCTTGGCTACTGATTTCTGAAATATCGATGCCTCTTCGCCAAATGTCGTTTAGCATTTCGCTAACCCGTTCTATTTGGCTCGGGTCAGTTGAATAGAAAGTATCAGCGAGGTAGAATGCAGATTCTACTGCAAAATCATTCAGAGGGGGATTTTTGAACATAAAGAGGTGGGTATTATCTATCAACATCATAGTCAAGTAGCTGATAGGCACATGCTTAACCTCATAAAATTCTCCAAGTTTTTGGGCAGGTTCAAGGTTATCTAAATCGATAGAAGCCATCAAACGTATTTTTAGACCTTTCTTGAAGAACTTTATAAGAGGATCATTTTCAGCTAGTCGATTAATACTCTGCGACGAAGTAATGATCACGACATCCTTTTTGGCAGACTCTAAGATTCTTATGACTTTATTCCATGCTTCTTCGACGTCTTTAATAACCAAAGTTTCGCCGATCGGTATACCAGTCTTTAATTCAGCTAATCGTCTAGAAGCATCAATGCTACTTTTCCACATTTGAACAAAGAAAGCCTTCAGAACTGATATGAACATTTTATCATTAATCCATAAACCCTCATCGTCAAGATTAAGAACAGAGGCTTCGTTTCCGAATGGCGCATAGAGGATTGCTTCTTCCTCGTCTTTTATTAGGAAACGCGGGAAAAACTTGGAGTTCATGCCAACATGCCGTAGCTTTATGTTTAGATTTTCTTTAGAAATATCGCGGTCTATCCGCTCAACAACCTTGAGATTCTCCTGTGAAATATCTGTGATAATTTGAACCTGCACGTTGCGTTTTTTAGACGGTTGAACAGCGGCATCAAATATGCCAGCGATATCTTCTTGAATCAAACCCAAAGCGGTTGTAAGCACTATCACTTCAGATTTTGATTCTTCAATCATGTTAAGCATTTTTGAATGAATCTTTTTCTTACCGGTAATAATAGAGAATTTTGCAACTGGATATTCCGATTCAGGCGCGCTAATGGATTGCCAAGCGGTTAGCAGGTTTTGTTTTTGCTCGTTTAGAGCTGCAATCTCATTCTTTTTAGTGGAGATAAAGTTGTCGACCAAAGCTGAAAAGGGAATAATAGTGAAACGGGTAGGTCTCTCAAGTGTTGCTTCAATGAAGCCTTTCTCTTGGAGTTTTTTGAAAGTTCGGTAAGCCTGCACACGCTCCATTTTGAGCCTTTTTGCAACGAAGCTAGTTGATTGTACGCCGCTTTTTGCAAGAAACATATAGACTTGAATTTCTCGTTTTGATAATCCTAGCATCTGAAGGAATCTAGTGACGTCTTTTTCACTCATATATTAACCTCGTTAAAACCCGCTGTTTGTACAGACTAAAGAATAGCGATGACGTTAATAAATTGTATCTTTATTAACACAACAAAACACAACAATAGAATCATAACAATTTTTTCTGCATTGTGCCATATTCAGCTTTTGCTCTTCTAGCAGGCTCCCATGACTTCCGAATACAACTCGGGTAGTCGCCGTAGGTATCAAGTAATTGTTTCAAAAAAACAATAGTTTTGTCATCAGTTAAATAGCCGCTGCCAAAATCTCCAAATTCTATTTTAAGAGTTTCAATTTCTCTATCACGCTCGACCTTAGCGATTATCGAAGCCGCAGAAACAACTGGAAAAAGCCTATCTGCTTTATGCTTGGAAATTATTGCGGTCTTTGTTGTTAAGCATTCTTGGATTTGAGCACCAAAACGGTCTTGTAGTATATCTGCTGCATCAACATATGCCTCGTCTGGTTTTAGTTGCTCAATTATTTTTGCCATCGTTTGGGCTTCGAGTCTGTTTAGCTTGTGGAGTCTTCGGGTGCTACGAACTGCCTTATCGATTAAGTATGGC
>JAXDAO010000206.1:0-6570 GCA_034679745.1 Bathyarchaeia archaeon | reverse complement strand
CGCCTTGAACGATACCTGAAACTGTGAGCTTAACGCGCAATTCTAGAGCCTTCGTTATTTGAGAAAACACCAATTTCTCTTATACATTTCCCAAAATACAGCGTTGTGTTCTATCTAGAAATAACCTTACACTTTCTGTTTTAGGTATATTTCTGCTGGAGTTAAATAGCCTATTCCTTCATGAGGCCTTGTAAAGTTATAGTAACGAATAAAACTCCAGTGCTCTTTGAAAAGATGAGACTCCAACCCGTATGCTTTATGGAAAGCTTCAATCTTACCGCAAGTAGTCGACCTGCGTACACTAGCACAGATATGCTCAATACCAAGCTCAGCACAGTGCAAATCAAACGCAGACACTTCGCCTCTTGCAGGTTTAAACTGAGTTCCCTGATCTGTGAGAATCTGCCGTGGAGTTCCATACCTCTTAACTGCCCTATCCAACAGCAACATGGCGTTCTCACCGGTTGGGCTCCAAATCTTAACTGAGCCAGTGATGAATCGCGAGCGATCATCCATATAGCTTATCATCCAATAGTCGTCGTTGAATAGTTTGAAGTCAGCCTGCCAGAGACTGTTACAATGCTCTCTTTGGAAACGCTTGGTTCCCCAAGTCTTTCTAGGTGCCGTTATAGGATGGTTTAAGCCTGCTTCACAGATAATACGGTAGGCTTCATTGTTGTCTATGTCATAGCCCTTGAGCCTAAGAGAACCTGCGATCTTTTTTGGTCCCCACTCGTAACGTTCCCGAAGCTTGATAACCTTCCTTTTGAGCGAATCCTCAACCTCTACCCCTTTTGGTCTGCCTCTTGTTTTTTCTTTGAGGCCAGTTTCGCCTTCTGTTTGATAGCGGTTCCACCAGCGATAAAACATGTCCCTGCTTATCCTTGCAGACTTGCAGATATCAGTAACTGACCAACCCTGTATTCTCTTCTTTATAATCCACGCTTTGAGCTGCTCTAAATCTCTATCCAAGCCCTCTCCACTCCTGCGCTAATATTACGATGTAAGAGTGTAAGGCATTTTCTAGATAGAACATCTTTTCAATTAATCGATAATATTAAATTTCCCTAAAGACTATTCAACGCTTTTGAGGGCGTAGAAAACACGGTTGCATTAGAGATTCTTCAAATTTTAGTCTTCCCAGGAGTGTTATTCCTGCTAGTGTTATCGTTTTTTTATGAGTGGATTGACCGCAAAGTCTACGCTAAAATACAGAGCAGATATGGACCTTTAACTGCTGGTCCCGCAGGTATTTTCCAGCCAGTCGCAGATTTCCTAAAACTACTCTCTAAAGAAGATATAGTTCCAGCAATATGCGATAGACTGCTATTTACGGTATCACCGATAATCTATCTGACGTTGCCATTGACTGCGCTGTTTATTGTCCCAATCGCAAGCAACACTGCTATAGCAGCTTTTGAAGGCGACTTAGTTTTTGTCATGTTCATCTTAGCTTTAATGATTATAACGGTGTTCTTAGGCGGGTGGAGTTCAAGAAATCGTTATAGCACTATCGGAGGCGTCCGTGCTATGCTTCAGATGATGAGTTTTGAAATCCCCCTAGCGCTAGCGCTTAGTGGTCCTGCGATTGCAGCAAAGAGTCTTTCCATAAGCACTATTTCGCAGTGGCAGAGTGGCACAACTTGGCTGGTTATTCTGCAGCCGATCGGTTTTGCTGTGCTGGTTATCTGCTTGATGGCTGAACTGGAGACTGCACCGTTTAATATCCCTGAGTCAGAGTCAGAAGTGGTCGCAGGCTGGCGAACCGAGTTCAGCGGAAAAAAACTCGCCCTAATCCGACTAGGCAAAAATCTCGAGTTAGTACTTGCCTCGGCTTTAATTTCTACCCTATACTTAGGAGGCATCCAAGACGTTTTCTTCATACCCGCAATTGTTGTCTTTTTAATAAAAACTATCTTGGTTGTGCTGCTAATTTCTTTCGTTAGAGCCATTTTCGCACGTTTACGTCTCGACCAGACAATCGCAGGAATGTGGAAGTATCTACTGCCACTGGCGATCTTACAGATTGTTCTTGTACAATTAGGAATCGGTTAGCAGCTTACTTTTATCTACTTTCGGTTTTATCAGTTTGAGCAGAAATTGGCCCTGGCTTAATGACAAGCGTGCCCTTTTCAGTTGTGGCTAAATCGAAAACCTTTGAGGTTTGAAATACATTACGGGGGCAAGAATCGGCACACTGATAACAGAAAACACATCGATCCAGATGAATCAAAGGTTTCTTCTTACCGTCTACAATAACCATCTCGATTGCCTTAGCCGGGCATTCACGGGCACAAAGAGAGCAACTGATACAGTTCTTAAGGTCAAGTACTTGCTTCCCTCTAAATCCCTCAGCGACAGATGCTGGAGCCTCAGGGTACTTTTCTGTTGCCCTTTTCCTGAAGAGGTTTAAGAATGCTTCCTTGGCAAGTTTTGTGGATAGTGCTCGTTTTCGGGTCATATCGTCACCTGTCCGTGCATGAGAAGCAAGGGTCTAAACTTACAAAGTTCACTGGGCAATCTGCTAGGTTCTGGCCAATAGCAGTCTTTAGGAACGATGGTAGGTTTGAATACGTTGGCGTGCGTACTTTTACTCGTTCAGGGTTTTGTGTACCGTTGCTTTTTACGTAGTAGAATAATTCGCCTCTGGGCGCCTCGACAGCAGATATTGCTTCACCTGACGGTATTATTCTAGGAACTGTAGTTTTGATTGGTCCACTGGGTATATGGTCAAGAGCGTATTGGATTATCTTTATGCTTTCTTCAACCTCATCTAGACGTACATTCATTCGCGCCCATGTATCGCCTTCGGTGTAGACAATTTCTTTGAAGGGGATTTCACTGTATGCTTCGTATGGTGTGTCTTTTCTTACATCTATGTCTAATCCAGAACCTCTTGCAACTGGACCAACACAGCACAGGTTTAATGCGTCTTCGCGTGAGAGTACACCAACGCCTTCCATGCGGAGCCGTATTGACTTGTTATTCTGATAAGTGTCCCGATAGTTAGGAATTTTTTTATACAGTTCGCTTAAGGTAGTTTGGATTTTTGAAAAGTTGTCTGGGTTTAGGTCTCTTCTAACGCCGCCAATAGTCATCAGCGATGAATACACACGGTTACCGCTTGTTAGCTCTACTAGGTCCATTATGGGTTCACGGTCGCGCCAGAAGTATTGGAACAGTGTATCGTAGCCCATTTCAATACATGCATGCCCTAACGTTAAGAGGTGACTGTGTAACCTGTTTAATTCTAAAGCGATTGTTCGTATGTATTTAGCCCGGAGTGGAATATCTACGCCTAAGATTTTTTCTACGGCTGCTACGAATGTTCTGGCGTGGGTTGAGTTGCAGATACCGCAGACTCTCTCGACAAGGTAGATATCTTGCTGGTAGGTTCGTGACTCTGCTGCTTTCTCTATTCCTCTGTGTACGTAACCGATGCGGGGTTCGACGTTTGTTACTATTTCGCCGGCGACTGTAACTGATAACTTTTCTGGCTCTATCAATGCTGGGTGCTGTGGACCAATGATGAGTTTGTAGACGTTTGTGTCCTCAATTTCTTCTTTAGGCACTAAAGGATTGAGTTTTACTTCTTCTACTTTGACGTCTTTTCTTAGCGGATAAACACCTTGGGGCCAATTCTCTGGCAAAATGAAGTGATCAGACAGAGTGTTTCCTTCAAAAATTAATCCTAATAGATCGCTGGCTTCTAATTCAGCAAACGTTGCACCTTTAATCAAGTCAGTTATGGTTTGGATCCTTGGTTTGTCTTTAGGTACTTCCACCTTGATAGTTAGATAGCCCTTGGAGGTTCGCATGTGGTAGTAGACACCCAAGGTTTGGCCAAGGTCAAGACCAGAAATAGTGACAAGAGAAGTTTTCTGATCGATGGCAAGTAGTTCTTTAATGATTTCTCTAAGGATTTGATTGTTAGCTTGAACGATAACCATACCAGAAGGGTTAATTGAAATCTGCAGGTTGTTTGCTTTGAATTGAGCTTCTAATAGTTTAGTTACATTCAGTTTTTGGACTTCTGGAGTTTCACTCATGTCTAAGCCCATTTTTATGCTAAAGGAACATTGGCTCTACCCAACGAATTAAAGGTGATTGCTCCACTGACTCCTATATCCTTTGCTCTTCTAATCTCTTTTACCGTTGTACAAAGAGGCCGTGGCTTTGAAATTTAAAGTATCTAAAATCCCCAAGAAAGCGATTTTCTTATTTCTACAGTCGATTATTGATAGTGATTCTAAGTTGCTAAATGAAACCTAAAAAAACAAAAAGGCTCAATTAAAAAGAGAGCCAAAGATGGAATTAAGTCGAAGCCGCTTCTGGCGATAGTTTCTTGTCTTGGATCATAGCTTTGGCTTCAGTTTTTGACTGGTTTTTTTCTTGTACTGTCTCAGGCTCTTTTTTCACTAAACACCGCAGGTCAATGTCTTCATCCTTGAGGTTTAGTTCTCCTTTTACTGTGCCATCGCTTAAGTACTCGATTTTGAAGCCCATTTTCTTTGTCAAGCTTAGAGCACGATAGTTGTCTTGTAACATGATTACGTAGACATTTTCAATGCCTTTTTGTTTAGCGATATCGAGGGTATAATCGACCAGTTTTGTGCCTAGACCTAGCCCTTGCCAGTAATCGCTGACGATGAATGCCATTTCACTGTGTTTTCTGTCGGATTCGATGCTCAGGCGGGTGACTCCGAGTATTTTTCGTTTGCCATTTTCAACAATTTCTGCGACCATAGCGACTTCCCGATCGTAGTCAACGTTGCAGTAGCGTACACGAACTTCGTGTGGTGTATCTTTGAGCATTTGGAAGAAACGGTAACGTATGGATTCTTCGGAGAGGCTCTGGAACCACTCTAGCCACATGGGTTCATCTTCGGGTTTTATGGGTCTTAGCAGTACTTCTTGCCCATTTTTGAGTAACCATAGAAGTTCGTCCTTCTTTGGGTAAGGACTGATGACCATGTGCTCATGGGGCACGAATTTCTTGCAAACCTTTTCTTTATCTATTACTATGCGTGCATCGAGAATAGATGCTTCTTTCTCGCTAATCAAAAGTGGATTGATGTCAATTTCTTTTATTTGTGGAAAATCAACAAGTAACTGTGAGAATAGCAGTATTGTTTCGTCGAGGCGTTTTAGGTCTACTGGCGATGAACCGCGATAGCCTTTTAGCAGGCGGTAGACTTTGGTTTCTTCCATCATTCTTCGAATAAGTGTTGTATTGAGTGGTGGAAGTGCTATAGAATAATCTTTGAAGAGTTCAACACCAACGCCACCCATTCCGAAGAGAATTACTGGACCAAAGACGGGGTCGGTTTTTCCGCCAATGATTACTTCGTGTCCTCTCTTTTCAACCATCGGCTGGACAGTTACACCGATTATTTGGGCTTTTGGATTGTAAGCAGTTGCTCTTTGAATGAGAAGTTCGAAGGCATCTCGTACTTCGCGTGGTGAGTTAACGTTTAAGATTACTCCACCAGCATCGCTTTTATGAATAATTTGTGGTGAGAGTATCTTTAGCACAACAGGAAAGCCCATTTCAGTAGAATATGCAACTGCTTCATCAACGTTGTTTGCAACTGCAGTTCGTACGACAGGGAAGTTGTAGTATTTTAGTATCTTTTTGGCTTCATCTTCGGTTAAGATTTCTCTATCCTCAAAGGCTGCATCTCTAATGATTGCCATGATTGGGCGTTTTGGTGGTGAAGAATCAACAGGTAACTCTTCAGGAGTCTCGTAGAGCAAATCAATGTTTCTTTGATAATCGTACATGTACATGTAGGCTTTGAGAGCTTGTTCAGGAGTAGTGTAAGTCGGGATATTGTTGGCATTGAGGATACTGTTTGCCTCTTGCACTGCGCCAAAACCCATAAACGAAGTCAAGATTGTTTTGTTCTGGTAGGGTTTATTGCGGACAAGTTCAACTATGTTTTTTGCAATTTCAACCGATTCAGAAACTGCTTGTTGTGTGAAAATTACGAGTATACCATCGACACTATCATCATTTAATGCGGCATCAACGGCAGCCTTGTAGCGGTCTGCTTTTGCATCACCTAAAACATCTATTGGGTTGCCGTGGCTCCAGAAAGGAGGTAATACAGCGTTAAGAGAATCTATAGTTTTTTGGGTAAGTTTAGCCAATTGACCGCCAAAACCGATGAGGGCGTCAGTTGCCATTACACCGGGTCCGCCTGCGTTAGTAATTATTGCAAGGTTTGGACCTTTCGGTAACGGTTGAGTACCTAAAACTTCAGCAGTATTGAATAAATCAGCGATTTCGCCTACACGCACTACACCAGCCCGCTTGAAGGCGGCATCGTATATTCCATCCTCGCCAGAGAGGGATCCAGTGTGGGATGCAGCTGCTTTTGCACTTTCAGAGAACTTACCTGATTTTACTACAATAATAGGTTTAGTTCTTGCGAAGTGCCTTGCGGCGCTCATGAACTTTCGCGCTTCGGTGATACCTTCAACGTACATAAGAATACTCTTTGTTTTGGGGTCGCCACCGAAATAATCAATTAAATCGCCAAAATCTACATCAATCATTGAACCAAC
>JAXDAO010000205.1:0-2832 GCA_034679745.1 Bathyarchaeia archaeon | reverse complement strand
ATTGGTTCTGGTAACCTCTTTCCTTGGATCCGCTGCCCTCTTCACCCAGATTGGTTCACTGGAGTATCTTATGACTTTAATGCCCGCATGGAAAGCTTGGTTTATAACCGGCATCTCCTCAGGCGTTATTGGCGCGTTAATTCTTTTAGGGCTTTACTTATTTATAAGGAAACAATTGAAGCCTTCTCAGCTCCCAGTTACTGTGAAAACGGAAAATAAAGCTGAAATTACTTTGGCAACTAAAGATACAAAAACAGAGAGCAACGCTAAATAGACGAAATATCACAGAAGATTTATCGCAGAATGGCGATTCGACACGACTAACAGCTTCATCCAGCATCTTCAGGGCAGAGATAATCCGATTCTCTAATTGAGCATACTTTTCTGGCTGATCTCATTACTCTAGACGACATCACCATCACTTGGAAGCGCATCATGAAGAAGAACCTGTTGACTAGCCTCGGGAGGTGAGATGAAACTTTGTCTTCAACATCAATTAAAGGTTTAGCTTAAATTTTGACGCTTCTAGGCAGTATTGTGATGGTAGTTTTGTTTGCTTAGTTTAAATCGGTGCTGAGTGAGCTCTGGTTCAAATTAAGCATGAAACGCCGTTTGTCGAAATTGTAGTTTACTTTTTCTCCTAAATAAGTAACAATATCATACAAGCCTTTAGCAAACCTGTCTCTCGTGAATTAATTTTTTATCAGGGGATCTTCGGCATTAATCAAGTTCACGATAGCCCAAAGAATCAGTGAATTAAGTAATTTTTTTATACCGAGTAAATCTACAGCTCTATAACAGTCTTTTTGCTCCACAATTGGGGCATTCAACTGAGGCTTGGGGAACCAAGCCGCCACAATATTTGCAGGGAACCATAATTATCGCCTTACTCAAACGCTCTTTCTCAAGCTCAATTTTTTCCATAGCTAATTCATGTTCTCTCTTGTTTTTCTCATTACGCCATTGCACACCAAAAACAATGATTGCTAAAAGAATCGCTGCAGTAAAGAAAATCACAAAGAAAGCTATAACGAAGGTGAAGTCGCTTGTCATGCTTAAGACTGTGACAAATGGCCTTATTAGTCCTGTGAATTAAGAATCAACTTCCATGGATACTGAGTTAGTATCACACGCTTCTAAAAAAAGAGGCAGATTGTGCTTACTGTTTATTGATTTTGTTTTTATGTTAAAGGATACGCTGAGGCGTTGTCTGCAGCTTGTTTCACCAAGAAGGGTTTATGCGTATAATTAACAGGTTTTTTATGCCCAAAGTTTTGTCTAAATATTTACAGTTTCATTTTTTTCTGGAATAATAACTTGTGTTAATTCACGAACCAGCTCTGATAGCGCTTGGGCCTCTTTTAGATCGCCATGGACAAGGACTGTCCGCTTAGGCTTCAGATAGTCAATTAATTGCACAAGTTCCTTTTGGTCGGCATGTCCTGAGAGCTCTATTTGGACAATTTTAGCTTGCACAGGAAATCTTTCCCCATCAATCTTTATGTAATGTTTATCCTTAGCCAGTTTCAAGGGACTATCAGGAGGCAGATAACCGGAAGTCACAATGATCGTGTTTTCCTCAATTTCAGCCCACTCATTAAGTAAGCTCAGACTTGCTCCTGCGTGACCAAACCCCGGCGTACAAATAACTACGGCAGGCTCTTTAATGTCGGTTGTCCGCTCAACTTCTTGCACATACTTGTATTCAAACGGCTTTGCTTGCTTGTGGGTCTCTTGCTTGAATAATGGCGAGTAGGCATTGAAAATTTTTGTTATTTTGTTTGCGAGCTTTGAAACCATGTAAACATTGCATTTGGGGAGCACTCCGTTTTCAATAGCTTGGTCTATTCGTTTAGCCATCTCTTGGCTTCGGTGAAACGCGAAGGTTGGAATCAAAACGTTGCCCCTATGCTTCATTGCATAACTAATCTCGGAGTAGAGTTGGTCGACGAGTTCACTTCGCTGCGGACGTACTGTTCCACCGTACGTTGACTCGGAAATAAGAACGTCAGGCGCCTGGGGAAGCAATTGTAGATTGCAGCCACTAAGGATTTCAGTGTCATGTAGGCAAAAATCGCCTGTGTATAGAAGAGATTTTCCTTCAGCGCGAATGCCTACCATAGCGGCGCCGGCAACATGCCCAGCAGGATAAATTTCAATGTTCATATCTGCTAAAGCCAAGTTATCCGTGGGTACCCACGCTGCTTTCACTTGGTCAACTGTTTGGTTATCGTAGCCCAAGGGTGTGCCGTTATATTCGTTAACTTTAATCATGTCTTTTAACAATTCAACCGTTACATCGCGAGTAATTTTTGAGCCCACTATAACTTGTTTATTTCGGGATTTTGAGAGGCGAGGAAGGCTTCCAGAATGATCTAGGTGTGCGTGGCTGACTACTATTGCATCGAAGTTCTTGGGGTATTGATCGGTTATGCCTTCGAGTTTTATGCCGTAGTCTAGGGCGACTTTGGAATGGTCTGTAGCAACCTCGATGCAGGAACCGCCGACTTCTCTTGCGGCGCCTAAGACTCTGATTTTCAGATCGTTTACCCCTTTTATCTAAAAACGTTATTTAGTGAATTTAGCGACCATATATTAATCTAATCTAATAAGAAAAGCAGCTCTTCAGGCACTTCTTCAACAACTTGGCAACTACTTTTGAATAGAAATAGAAGAGTTCACATAACCTTCAGTTTAAAGCTTCAAACGTAAACTGAGATTTCGTGATTACTGCGTTAGATGTTTTTTGAAGCTTAAATACAATTTCATTGAGATCGGAGTTATTACGTCTTGCAGCAAAGATTGTTATGAAAAACTTTTGCCATACAACCT
>JAXDAO010000204.1:0-7226 GCA_034679745.1 Bathyarchaeia archaeon | reverse complement strand
TGTTGTTAAATATGCCATATCGTTATCCCTACTTTACTAGAATGTTATTTATTTCGGAAATACCCAAAAACCCAACGGAAATATAAACTTTTACCTTACATAACACTCGGTCTTAAATCTCCATTTACACATATAGCGAAATTTCCAGAAAACAGAGATGCCTTCGAGGGCTGAATTCTAGTATCCAACAGTACGCGAATAGCGTTGGGTGTTCAAGTGAACAGCATTACGCGACTTCGAACTATGTACCACTAACCATAATAGGCAGAAGCGTACAATTCTGTGGTTGAGGCTTACAGACTACTAATGTCATTTAGAGATCCTGTTTGTGGTGCAGTTCTCGATGAGAACACAGCTAAATTCAAAATTTCGTATGAAGGGGAAACCTATCATTTCTGCAGTTTAGTTTGCAAGAAACGTTTCAAGCGGCAACCTACCAAATTTGTGAAATGACTAAAAAAAGTAAAAGGGTTTTGGTTAATTCTTTCTTACTTGAAGGTGCTCCGTACAAGGGCGGGTAAAATGTCGGTCAGCTAGAGTTTTTCGCCGACCGAAATATCCATAAGTACAAGTCCAGATACCAACTTAGGGTAGAAGTCGGTGCTTTTCTCAGGTAAAACTTGATGCTTGACCGCAACTTCAGCAACCGTTTTTGCTTGGATGGGATTAACTAAAAACGCAATACTTGCCTCTCCGCGGTCAACTTTTGCTACTGCGTCCTTAGTCCAACGTTCATAGAGAATGTTTTCGTCTATGGTTAAAGCTCCTGTTTTTAGGACCTGCTTAAAAACAACATCACGTAATATGACTACATCGAAGATTTTTGTTTCCTTAGACACTGTAGCGTCTATGTACTCGTAAATTGTCTTGTCATGTTTAAGAGTTAAACCGCATGCTTTTAAGCCGTCATAAACACAGAAAGCATGTTCACCAATGTGGCTTTTCAAGAAGGCTTCGATGGCATCCACTTTTGGTTTTATCTCGCATATTTCGAAGTAACAACTAAGTCCAGCCAAGACTTCAGTTGTTAGCTTGTAATTCTTCAGCAATCGATGAGTGGGCAAAACTATGAGACCTTTTTGTTGGACTGGTACGATGTAGCACATGTAGAAGTTAAATGCTGCATTAGCGTCCATGTTGCCTTTGCTGCGCATTTCATCACGGTATGCTACGGCACTTTCATATCGGTGGTGGCCATCGTTGATTACAACTACTTTTGGAGCAAGCAACGCCTGTAACCGCCGGATTTTTTCTATATCAGAAACTTTCCAAACGGTATGTTTAACCCCCAATGAATCTGTGGTTTCTATCACAGGCTTGGTTTCTGCTACTTCAGCCATGTAGGCGAGGGTTTTTTCTTCAGGGTCTTGATACATCAAGAAGACTGGTTCGAGGTCCTTTTGTACCGTCCGCAGCATGTTTAATCTATCAGCTTTTGGTGCTTTGAAGGTTGCTTCATGGGGGAAAACAATGTTTTCGCTGTACGGATGAAGCTTAACTGCGGCAATTATACCATAACGTGCAATGCGTTTGCCGTCTAAGCTAAATTCTTGGCGAGAAATGAAAAATGCTGGTTGACTCTCTTTAACCATGATTCCTTCTTTTAGCCACTGAGAGATCCGCTGATTCGCAATGTTATACTTGTCTTCTTCCAGGGGTAAAATTAGACGGCAATAATTGTAGGGCGACATTGCGTAATACTGCTTCTGCATACCAACATCTATTTTGTCGTAAGGCTGCGTGATCAAATTCGCCGGGTCCCCAGCTTTTGGCGTGTAAGTTATGGCCCTAAATGGTCTAATGTCAACCAAGCAGATGTCAACTCATAGTTTCAGTTTTTCAAGCGCATCTATAACGTTATTGGCTATTTGTATGCTTGCTCTATTTTGAGCTTCAAAAGTTTGAGCACCCATATGCGGAGTAGCGATTACATTGTGAAGTGTTAAGAGTTTATTATTCTTTGGCGGTTCTTCCTCAAAAACATCAAGCGCTGCTCCTGCAACTTTACCTGAAACCAATGCTTGATAGAGAGCTTCTTGATCAATCACACTACCACGTGAACAATCGATGATGTAGACACCCTTCTTCATGAGGTTAAATTCTTTTTTGGAAAGTAAATGACGCGTTTTAGCAGTCAGGGGAACATGAAGTGTTATGAAATCAGCTCGGGGTAACATGTCTGTTAAGGGTACAAAGCGGTCATAAACGCATTCTTCAACAACGATAACCTTCATGCCAAAGGCCAATGCCAAGCGTTCAACATCCTTACCAATGAAACCGCAACCAATCACACCCAGGGTCTTTCCATTGAGTTCAGTGCCCATCAGTTTTTCTTTTTCCCATTTTCCTTCACGCAGGGTAAGCGTACCTTGAACTATATTTCTTGCTAGAGCAATCATGTGTCCAATAGTTAATTCTGCCACGCTGATATAGGAAACATGCGGTGTATTAACTAAAGTTATGCCTAAACTTTTGGCTCGTTCATAGTCAACGTTATCTAAACCTTCACCTGCACGGGCAATAACTCTGAGCTTTGAAGCCCGCTCTAGAAGGTCTCCCTTAACTTTGGTTGCTGAACGAACTATGAGAACGTCGTATTCGCCGATTATTTTAGGGAGGTCAGGTTTAGGAATATCCCAACCCCTCGTGACTTCATAGCCCTCTTCCTGGAGGGTTTTTATGCCTTCGTCAGCGATTTTGTCGCTAACGAGGATTTTAATGGTCACTATAATCCCCAAATTTGGTCGATGCCGGCGAGTACATCTTTTATGCCCTCTAGAGTCCATTCACCCATGTGTCCTATGCGGAATGTCTTGTCCTTCAGTTTGCCATAACCAGCAGAAATCAGGTAGCCACGTTCATTTGCTAGTCTTTCACTCATAGCTTTAACGTCTTTACCGTTGCTATTAATGCAGCTAACGGTGATTGATTCGTAGCCTTGCTCTGGGAACATGCTAAAGTTTTTCTTTGCCCAAGCTTGGGTATAGTTTGCCATGTCTAGATGGCGCTGATAGACTTTGTCGTAGGTTTCATCGAGCAAGAGGTCCATGCGTTTGTTAAGGGCATAGAGTAAACTGACGTTTGGTGTGAAGGGTGTTTGGTGTTTCTTTTCGAACTCAAAGATGTCAACTAGATCGGTGTATGCACCTCTGTTGGGAACGGTTTTGGCGCGTTCGATTGCGCGGTCAGCGACTAAGCCGATTGCTAGTCCTGGTGGAAGGGCAAAGCACTTCTGGGTGCTTCCAAAGATGATGTCGCAGTTGAGTTCTTGGGGCATGGTTTTGTCACCTGCCATGGATGAGACTGCGTCTACTGCGAAGATTACGTCGGGGAACTCTTTTTTGACCATTTTGCCGATTTCAGCGATTGGGCTACGGACACCTGTAGATGTTTCGTTGTGACAAACGGTAAGGGTGTCGTATTTCCCTGTTGCAAGTTTGGCTGCAACCATGTCAGGTTTGATAGCTTTACCCATTTCTACTTCGAGGATGTCAGTTTGTTTACCGCATGAGATGAGAGTTTGTGCAGCGCGTTGACTGAATGCACCGTTAACGCATGCCAAAGCTCTTTCTTTTACGATGCTTCGACCGACTATGTCAAACCACAATGTACCTGAGCCTGTGGTTACCGTTGGCTTGTAATCTTCGGGTAACTGGAAGAATTTAGTGATTTTATCAGTGATCCCACCGTATAATGTTGAGAACGCTTTTTCTCTGTGCCCGATTAGGTACTCTGACTGTTCACTTAAAATTTCTTTACTTACTTCTGTTGGACCGGGAATCAAGAGTTTTTTATGCATACAATTGGCCTTCAGTCAGAAAAGGTTATCTTTAAAAATATAAGGCTTATGCGCAGAGAAATCATACTTTCAACCTTCAATAGGGAAGCTAAAACAAGTTCATTCCCATAGGATAGTAGTATCAATTTCTTGTAATATATCGACTTTGGAAAGCTCATTATTAAGCAAAAAACCGAACTTACGGTTTGAGAAAGGCAAAGGCAAGGAGATAAGGAGAAGGCCTAATGTACTCAATAAAGACAGCTATATTGCCAAGTTTCATTCTTGTACTCATGGGCACCATCGACTGCATAACTACAGTTATCGGACTAGTATATTTCGGAGCAGTAGAACAGAACCCGTTCATGGCAGGTATAGTAAGCAACATCCCACTCTTCACGGTAATCAAACTTTCAGCGACATGTTGCATAGCCGGCACATACGTCCTTGCAAACAAAATTTTAAACAGTTCTTCTGACAAAACAACCAAGGGCTTTAGATATTCAAGTGTCCTAATAAAAACTACATACGCAGGATTAGTAATTTTTTTTGCCCTAGTGGTCATAAACAATCTCTTTGTACTCTTAGTCTAAAGAACAGTTTACCTTATTGTTCCATTTTTAGACAAATTATTCCTCAGGGAGAGTAATAACCCGCTAATTTAATGCAGAGTAAGTTAAAACGATAGCTTAAGAGGTATGACTCAATCGTTACTTCTTGTTTGTTTTATTAACTCCAATAATAGTCGCATATTAATGCTCAATCAAGGTTCATGACTCAACTATTTTTTGCTGAGATTTACATAGGCTTTTATCGGCTTTTTCTGGTTTATGCAGGTTATTTACTTAAAAAGACAACAGAATTAGACCAAAAAGTCAAGAAAAGCTGCAAATTATAGATTAGTAAATCACAAATCAAATATTCAGGTAGTAGCAAATCTAAAATATATCAGCTTAAGAGTTTAAGGTAAAGAAACGCTTAACTGTCAAAGCACATGTAATATCAAGGGACGAAAAATGCCGTTCAATCTATTCCGAAAAAAGAAAGAGCATGAACAGGAAACAGAAGTTGAGTCTCCGAAAGAACCACAAGTAGAAGCGGAGACTCCAGCTGAACAAGAGACCTCCCCTGAAACCCCCGTCCCTGTTGAATCTTCAATTGTTAGTGAAACACAAACTTTGCCTCCGGCAGAACAGAAAGCAGAAACAGCAACTGAAACTGTAGGTAAAACTTACCTTAAAGCCATGCCTCTCAAGGAATTATCGGATGTAGAAAAGGTCAAAAGCGAAGTTATGAACGGTAATATTATCATTTTGCGTGTTACACCGCTTGCTGGTAAAAATATTGAGGATGTAAAGAGCGCAGTAAACGAACTCTTTCAGTTTGCAGAATCTGTGGGTGGGGACATCGCACGATTAGGGGAAGAACGGGTTGTTATTTGTCCAAAAAGCATAAGGATTTGGCGGGAGAAAACTCCAGCGCCAGTTTCGAATGAATCTCTTCCTACAGCAGCCTAAAGGTTTCTAAAATAGCTGGAACTACTGTATTTATGCCTGCTTTGTTGTCTAAGAAGTTACCGAAGTTTAGTGTCTTCTGCTTCTCGCCGTGGACAACAAAAATTCTTTCTGGCTTAGGTGTTAGGTGAGTAAGGTAGTTGACTAGCTGTCGTCTGTCGGAGTGACCTGAGAAACCTTCGATCGAGTTTACACCCATTTTAACGCTTAATGCAGCCATTTTACCTTCGTTATCCATCATGGTTACTTCGCCCACGCCTTTTTGTACGCGTCTACCCATTGTGCCTTCGATTTGGTAACTGACAAAGATTATTGAGTTACGTTCGTCAGATGCCCAGTTTTTGAAGTATTCAATTACTGGTCCACCTTCAAGCATACCGGATGTAGCTAGTACTATACAGGGTTCACCTTCAATTATGCTCTGGCGTACACTTGGGTGTTCGACTATGGTGAAGTAGTCGGATTGGAAGGGGTTAACTTCTTCGTGTAATATGCTGTGGCGCACTTCTCTACCCAGATACTCTGGGTATGCGGTATGGATCGCTGTGGCTTCGCTTATCATGCCTTCGATGAAGACTGGAGCTTCTTTCATCATACCACGTTTCATGTAGCCGTCGATTACAAGCATGATTTCTTGTGCTCTTCCCACAGCGGGTACTGGAATGAGGACCTTACCTTTGCGTTCAAGGGTTTGGTTGATTACTTTTGTTATGGCTTCTTCTGCTTCGATTCTTGATGGTACAATGTCATCTGGGCCGCTGTAAGTGCTTTCTGTGATAACGGTCTCGATACGTGGGAACTCTGTTGCCGCTGCTTCGAGCAGCATGGTTCTACCGAACTTGTAGTCGCCTGTGTAAACGATGTTATGTAAACCTTCGCCGATGTGTAAGTGAACCATGGCACCGCCTAAAATGTGCCCTGAATTGTGTAGTGTAAGACGGATATCTGGTGCTATATCGGTTACGACACCGAAACGTAGTGGAATAGTGTGTAGAACACATTCACGGACGTCTTTTTGGTCATAGAAGGGTGTCACGCCCTGCTTGTTAGCTACATCCAAATAGTCGAGCTGAAGCATTGTCATGAGGTTAGATGTTGGAGCTGAGCAGTAGACTGGTCCGTCATAGCCGTATTTGTAGAGAAATGGAACTAAACCACAGTGGTCTAAGTGAGCGTGGCTAATTACTACTGCGTCAAGTGAGTCAATTTGGAATTCAGGGGAATCAAAACGGGGAAAAGATTCAAATGGACGATTTGTACCGGGGTGAATACCACAGTCTAAGAGTACGCTACTTTCGCGTGTTTTAAGGAGGAAACAAGATCGTCCGACTTCTTGGGCACCGCCTAAAACAGTTATTCGCACATCGCCGACATCATAGCTTTTTGGTCTGAAAATGCGTTCGCCGACTGTTCTAAGAATACGCTCGCGTTCTTTACTCTCTGAATGCAAGTAATGTCTCATGTGAGTTACAATTTTAGATTTGATTGGCGGGCTTCTTAGAACATGAGGTCGCCATTTAGTTTTTTTTATTATTTCCTGCAGAACTGCACCGTTTCTGCCGATTACTAGACCAGGTTTTTTAGTTTCAATTATGATTTCGCCCAAGCTAGGGTCAAAGTTAATGTCAGTAATTTCAGCTTCCGGAGCTATTAACTCGCGAGTTATTTTTTCAGCTTCAACTTCAGGAATGCGTACGGATGGGTCTGGACGAATAACTATTCTTTTTCGAATAACGCCCACGATCTCTGCCACTACACCGCTTTGATCCACCAAAATTTCTGGACGCTTGGTATAAACAGCGAGCATTGGACCTTCATATTCTATCCTAGTGACTTCTGCTTCGCGTGGGACTTTTTCAAGAATGTATTGGCTTATTTCTATCTTATCTTTGTCCTTTTCTTGGGTTCGAGCCACTTTTTTTTAACTTCCTGCT
>JAXDAO010000203.1:0-4233 GCA_034679745.1 Bathyarchaeia archaeon | reverse complement strand
CAGGCGCAGTTGTCATCCCAAGAGGTCAACCAATCGCAGTAGGGCGATCAGATTATCCACCGCCTCCACCTCCACCACCAACATAAAATTACCTGACTAAAACTCAAATCTCTCTCTTCCTTTTTTCTTAGGCTGTATTTAAAAATAAGTTTTAGAATAATCTCGAAATGATTAGTAAGTTAAGCCTGTTTTAATGTCTCCACCCACTTTAGGAATTGGTCCTCACTCAATCCCCTGCCAAGTCGACCATCAAGACGGTTTTCTACTTGTCCTTCTTCAAACAAAATTATTGTCGGTACAGAAGAAATTTCGTACTCATCCCATAAAGGATTATCGTAATCATCCATAATCACATGAATAATAGTTCTTGCTCCAAACGCGGTCGCTTTCTTGCTAAATAAGGGAACAAAACGCATGCAATAAGGGCACCAATTAGCATAAAACAATGCGACGATGCTCTTGGTTTTATTGAGTTCTATATCTAAGTCTTGTTTGTTATCTACTTTAATCATGCGATAATCCACAAGATTAAACATCTTTTGGCTTTGATAAAGATGTCGAATTAATATGAAACCTGTTTGTTTAATTATGCAACACCTAAAATAACTCCCGGTTAAAGAATACAGTGAATACAATGAAACCTAAAAGTTACCGGCGCGGATACCCCGTTGCAGTACTAATTGGAATAGAACAAATCCATGCTGCCTTTTGGCAGGTCTATAGTCAAGTAGCCAAACATCAACAAACAATACAATTAAATTGAGACAGAAGCGATCAAAAGGCACTCTACAATTTCCATGAAACAATCATAAATACAATAAGACCGGCACTAAAAGAAGGTATAAGAAGCATAATCATAGCTTCGCCACCAAGAACTAGTTTTAGCGTTGACCTTCAGAACCATATCAAATCTCATCATTCATGGCTTTTTCAGAGCACAAATAAAGCAACGATATCTTTGATAGTTGGCTCAGCAAGTACGTCACCACAAGTATCAGCATTAACTCAAAAAGAAGAATTCAAACAACTAATCCAAGAAAACGCCCAAACAGAAAACGAAAACCTCCTTGAAATCCTCGAAAAACGCCTAAACTCAACTGGCAACCTAGTACTTTTCTCGCTCCAAGAAGCAGAAAACCTCATCTTAAATTCCCAGTTGCCTGGAAAACCACACCCCGAATACCTTTTACTCACTGACGAATACCTTGCTGGAAGCCGCCAAAAAAACCGGGTACACCGATTAATGCAAATCGCGCAAAACAAAAAAATCAAAACAAGAGTAATAAACTCCGAATCCAACGCTGGGACACGGCTTACCCAGCTGAGCGGTATTGTTTGTTTAGCTAAACTAGAATAGTCACAATAATTCTTGACGTTTGAGGTCTTCTATTGATATTTTGCCTGTATGCAGAGATGTAGCAACCAAAGTCCCCGACACACCAAGAGTCCTCAACGCTACGAGATCAGCGATATCTCGAACACCGCCACCGACATAAACATCAAAATTAAATTCATCGATAATTTTTTTAAGAAAGACAAAATTGACTCCTTCACCGCTACCTACTCTGACTAAATCCAGTACTATAACCTGAGAAAGACCCATTAATCTAAATTCACTCAACAGGCACATTGGGTCACGGCAACCGGGAAACCCAGGTTTAACAAGCACTTCATTACCTTTCAAATCCAAACTAAGAACCACACGATCACAACCAAATTGTTCCACTGATTCCGCCAAAAAATTCTTGTTCTGGAGCGTTTCAGTTCCAATTACAATTTTTGAAACTCCGCTTTCAAACAATAGCTGTGCTCGTTCTATACTGGTTACTCCAGCATCAACCATCAAAGAAAGCCCAGTTTCATCAACGATGCTCTTTAGACCTTGAAAATCCATAGAGCAATCAAGAATAGCATCTAAATCGGCAACATATAATTCGCTAAAACCCAACGTTTTGAATGCCATTGCCACATCTAACGGATCCAATGATCTTGAGAGCGTGCTCTGAAGAGGTTTATAATTGCCCCGTGCTCCTCTAAATGCATGCACCACAACACCATTTAGGAGATCAATTACAGGTATAACTTTCAAGCCGAAACCAAATTAATTGAGTTGTTCCATCTAAAAAAAGTTAACCATCCTATAACTTTCGAAAAACAGTCTGTAAATATTATGATATCAATGGAAAAAAATAGAGGTTTTCTGTTATTGGTGTTTATAATGAGAAAACGCTCGTAAAACGCTACTCTACAGGAAAACTTTAAAGGTGCCAATAAGCCGCATCTTTGTGATGCCAAAGTGAAGATCCTAATCAGCCCCATGAATGAAAAAGAAGCCCAAGAATCCATTGCGGGAGGTGCAGATATAATCGATGTCAAGAACCCAAAAGAAGGAGCACTTGGTGCTAATTATCCTTGGGTTATCAAAAAAATAAAAGAACTTACACCAAAGAACATTGAAGTAAGTTGCACAATCGGAGACGTCCCAAATCTCCCTGGCTCCATTTCACTTGCCGCTTTAGGGGCTGCATCATTAGGCGTGGACTACATCAAAATTGGACTTTTCGGATTGAAAACACCTAAAGAAGCAGTTTTTTTACTTAAACAGGCCGGTAAAGCCGCAAAAGGATATAACAAAAAAATCAAGATTGTTGCGGCAGGTTATGCAGATGCAAAAAAAATCGGTGCTATTGACCCATTGCTTATCCCTGAAATTGCTAATCAAGCTAAAGTTGATATCGCAATGCTTGACACGGCAACCAAAGACGGCACAAGCCTATTTGATCACCTGACAAGCGAACAGCTAAAAAAATTCGTCGATGCTGCACATAATTTAGGTTTGGCGGCCGCGTTGGCGGGGTCGTTGAGAAAACAAGATTTGACTATCGTTTACAATTTAGGTGCTGACATAGCAGGTTTAAGAGGAGCTGCCTGCACAAACAGCGACCGAAACAATGGTCATATAACTAGAAATCTTGTTTCAGATTTGGTCAAAACTGTAAAGCAAGCCAAGAGGCCTTAGTTGTGCAGCAGAAAGGTTCAAGCAAAGAAGCAATTTTGTCAGAATTAAAAAAACTCCAAGCACAAAACAAAAGGTATGAAGACGGCAGAATTCTTTGTTCGATGTGCACAACACCTCATCCTATCGCTAAAAAAGCATATGAACTTTTTTTTGAATCCAACCTCGGTGATCCTGGACTTTTTCCAGGTACGGCTAAACTTGAACACGAAGTCATAACCCTACTCGGGTCGTTACTTAACTACAAAACAGCCTCAGGCTTTATTGTCTCAGGCGGAACCGAAGCAAACTTGCTTGCACTTTTAGCTGCAAAAACTTCCAAAAAAATTGTCAATCCCGAAGTTGTTTTGCCTGAATCAGCACATTTCTCTTTCAAAAAAACCTGCAGTCTGTTGAAGATAAAACCTGTTTATGCAAAATTAGACAATATATTTAGAGTTAAACCCCAAGAAGTCAAAAAGCTCATTAACGAAAATACAGTGGCCATAATCGGTACGGCGGGGACATCAGAGTTAGGGGCAGTTGATCCAATCGATCAACTCTCCGAGATTGCGCTCCAACAGAACATTCATCTCCATGTGGATGCGGCTTTCGGTGGATTAGTGATTCCGTTCTTAAACAACAAAACGCCTTTTGATTTCAAGTTAGAAGGAGTCCAATCAATAACTGTCGATCCTCACAAGATGGGTATGGCTGCAATCCCCGCAGGTGGGATACTCTTTCGCGACATAAATATGCTAGAAGCACTTAAAACCGAAACACCATACCTCACTGATAATTTCCAATACACTTTTGTCGGCACAAGAACCGGGGCATCGGTAGCTTCTGCATGGGCGGTCTTTAAAGTCCTTGGCAGGGCTGGCTTCCAAAAAATAGTTAGCAGTTGCATGAAAAATGCTCACTTTCTTGCCAAGAGAATAGTAGAAAAGGGCTTTAACCTTGTTTGTGAACCAAGTCTAAACTTAATAGCTTTCCGCGCTAAAAATACGAAGCGTTTAGCTGAGAGACTGCAAATGGACGGCTGGTTTGTTTCTTACATTCCACGCTATGACTGCATAAGAATCGTTATTATGCCCCATGTGAAAAGAAAGCATGCACTAGCTTTTTTGGGCGAACTAGAAACACAAAAAGAGGCATCTCTTTGAAGATAGTCATATACGAGCATGTCTCTGGTGGGGGATACGCACAGCAACCCATTCCAACGGACGTTTTATCAG
>JAXDAO010000202.1:0-3661 GCA_034679745.1 Bathyarchaeia archaeon | reverse complement strand
TCAAATTATTTTTTAGCTTCTCCGAGAATCTTGGATCGCCACATAGATAGAAGCTGTTCCTTGTTTTCTTAAATACGTTGGGCTTCTTCTCTGTTGGTTTGGGGGTGATATCTCCACTTGCATTGGATTCAGTTCCTATCCCAGCTTTGATGGATTTAATGCACAGGTAACGTTAAATTCGATGTCTATATTCTAAATAGTCATGAAAAGTAGTTTTTGCATAATTCTGCTATTGCTGTTATTCACTCCGTTAGGCATGGTTCAAGCCCAAACTCAAGATACGCAATCCTTGGATCTTTTCACATACACCTGGGGTAAGTCAACTCTTAGTGTCCTCATCGTGGAGGCAGACGGGCAATCTTGGTGGAGGCCCGAATACACAAGCGCAGCCGCTAACGCTGTAGAGGATTGGAATCAAACAATAAGTTATTTTTCATCAAAGCACAGTGACTACGGTTACTTGTCAGGGGTGAAGTTAGTTTCTGAAATTTCAAAGGATTTCAAACCTGGATATGACGTTTACATTAATTTCACTCTAACAATCATAGATAACGGAGGGATAATACTTGGTAGAGCTACAACTTATCCTAGCTCCAACGGTATTATTGACCAATGCACGATTGTTTTAACAACAACTGCTGAACTTCTATCATTAAACAACGAGGGCATTAGAAACGTCGCAACCCATGAATTAGGCCATGCATTGGGTTTAGGCCATAGCAATTCAACTTCAGACCTAATGTATGCGAATAATGATCTTATCTTCTCAAAGAACAAGATTTCAAGTCTTGACTTCTATGGTGTTGCTGTTCTTTTTGATTGGATGAAAACGGGAACACCGCCAAAATCCCAAGTCAGAGACTCGATTGTTTTGCCCTCTAATGTTGCTTTTGAGTATGCGCCTTCTACCAATCAGGCACCCAACCCTCTTAATGACATAATCGCTACTTTGAGCTCATTGGTCCCAATTATAGAGCAAAACATCGCTGTATTGATGTTAACCGTAGGGGTTATCATAGTCTTGATTGCTGTTGTCCAGATTTTTAGATCAAAACCTAGACGGTGACCTTCAGCTTTCTTCGTTATTTTTATTTTCGTTCATTACTCTTGAGAATGAACACAATATTTCGTTGTTATTATGCCGGTGAAAGCCATAATTGATTGCTGAGCTTGCGTAGAAGAGATAAAATTGCTTATGCCGTTATCCTTGTTTGGATTAAACTCCCATACTCAGCTTCGCTACTCTAGAACGCCTGAGTCGTCATATTCTCAATCAAACTACAAAAATCGATTTATGTCTCATTGTTTAACCTAACATAGCATCTTTCGGTGGGCGATGTGAGTAAAGCTTCAAACATTGGCAGAGAATCTACAAAGGGCAGTTTCCACTATCTGTGGGGGCTAGTACTCTCTACAGTAATATCAGCAGTTGGCACAATATTTATCGCCAGGTTGCTTGGCTCTGACCAATACGGATTGTACACCATCGTTTTGACTGCTCCAACATTAATTGTCACATTTAGGGATTGGGGCATGAATTCAGCTATGGTCAAGTTTACTGCTCAGTACCGTGCTGAGCAGCGAGTCGCAGAAATTAGAAGCATATTTGTCTCTGGTATATTATTTGAAATAATCTTAGGTTTAGGGCTTTCTGTTGTTTCGTTATTGCTTTCTGGTTTCTTGGCATCTACGCTTTTTAATCGACCAAGTATCGCTCCGCTTATTGAGATTGCATCTTTCTCTATTCTGGCGGGTGCGTTAGTAACAGCTGCGACGGCTGCGTTTACAGGCTTTGAAAAGATGGAACTAAACAGCATAATGCTTGTTTTCCAAAGCATCTTTAAAACAGGTCTAATAGTGGCGTTAGTAATTTTGGGGTTGGGCACTTCTGGTGCGGTTATGGGTTTTGTTGTAAGCATGTTTGTTGGAGGTATAATTGGGATACTTTTGGTTTGGAGGCTTTATGCAAGTCTGCCTAAAGTTGCAGGGCATCGCCTTGAAATAAAAGCGTATATCACGACGATGTTAACTTATTCCTTGCCCTTGTCGTTTGCTGCGATCATATCTAGTCTTCTTCCACACATCTATTCGTTATTACTGCCAATTTATGTCACCGATAATATGGCGATTGGAAATTATGGAGTTGCTAACAACTTTGTTGTACTAATAACATTCTTTGCTTTGCCTGTTACTACGATGATCTTTCCTGCTTTCTCAAAATTAAATCCGACAAAAGACAGAGAAGCTCTTCGGAGTGTTTTCCAGTTCTCGGTGAAATATGCTTCGCTTCTTGTGGTGCCAGTATGTGCTTTAGTAATGTGCCTGTCTGTTCCGGCTGTACATACATTGTTTGGAAGTACCTATAGCTCAGCTCCATTGTTTTTAGCGTTGCTTGCAGGTCAGTACTTGTTTACAACCTTTGGGTCCTTGAGCATAGGCGGTCTTCTAAGCGGACAAGCAAACACAACCTTCATCTTAAAAATGGCAATTGTGACAATAGCAGTCGGTTTACCCCTTGGCTACATTGGAATTGTTACCATGGGCGTCTTAGGTTTAATCATAACCTCTTTGATCGCTGGCTTACCAGCATTGATTTGGGGTTTACTCTTTGTAAAAAAAACTTATGGCGTCTCAGTTGACTGGTTAGCTTCTGCGAAGATCCTAATCGCCTCAACAATCGCTGGGTCTATTACCTTTGGTGCGATTTCCGTGATGGATTTTTCAAGCTGGCTTGAGCTTCTCGTGGGGACAGTCATCTTTATAGTTGTTTTAGTTCCATGTGCCTTGTTGTTCAGGTCAATAAGCCGTAATGATATCTCAAACTTGCATGGCATGGTCAGCGGTCTAGGAGCTATAGGCAGGATATTTGGTCGAATTCTGGATATCTTGGAGAAAATTATGCGTTTTCTTAGATTGTAAAATTGACATTTAACTTGTTATAATTATTTTCTTTCTGAAAAAATACAGTAGACTCGCTTAAACCTTAATACAGAATCCGGAGCTACGGCTGAAACTATCAGAGATGTAGCAAAAAACACGACTCCCAAGAATTCAAAAGATAAAGTAGCGATGGATCACTGCGGTTCGACGCCCAGACTCCGCCTGAACGCTCCAAGCCCTACGCTCTTACCCGCACCCCCTTGAGCGCATAACGTCCAAACTTAGGTTGCTCTCTCCCGAGCCTAGCCAGGTTCGCCTGGTGAACAATGAAATGACTCCCCTACGGAAGCCACCCATTGACCGCCAGCCCCAAAGGACGGATAGTCACTGTTTCGGAAATGAAGACCCAAGCGGCCTTTGACGCCTCATCCACAGATGTCAGCCCGTCATGTAGAGGATTTACGGTAATAATGGACCCCTAACCCACCGCCTAAGATCCATCGCCGCAGATTAAAGTCACAATGGTAAGTATAAACTTTCGCCAAACCCAAAAACCGCTCAGACAACAACGAATAGGAGCTAGGACGCAGAAGCGAAAAGCAAATAACCCCAAAAACAGCAACCTTTCTAGTTGAGGATTGTTTAGAGTTGACTTGTTGGAAATGGTTTGGAACATTACTAAAAGAAGTAGGTATAGAAGCCAATGATCAAAACAAAGAAAAAATTGACGAGGTTATCCACAAATACATCGGTCAACAGTCACGTTTAGGTAAATGCTCAG
>JAXDAO010000201.1:0-6494 GCA_034679745.1 Bathyarchaeia archaeon | reverse complement strand
CGGAAAGCGATATTATAACTTTCACCGTGGTAGATGAGCCATTCACTACTATTCCGGAGAATCCTCTACCAGCAGACTACTGGCAACACCCCGTGCAAGCCTTTAACCATTGGTGGACAGAATTCGCTGGCAACTGGTGGGGACTTGGCGATGTCGAATTTGCAAATACAGGGGGATATAATTTCGCAGGATGCTTCAACCCATATACCAAAGCAGTTTTAGCACCACACATCCTCTGGAAGGACACGGTTGTTTTTGGCTCTAATGTCGGTGGTCAACTAGGCGGCGAATTTGGCGGAATTGGCAACGCAGAAACCAACTACTACTCAGGATTCCAATACCAACCTAAATTTGCACCGATTATAATGAATGGAATTCTATACTACAATCTAAAGCCAAATTACAACTCACTAGATCAAGGATTTACCGCTGTAAACATCAGAACTGGTGAAACACTTTGGACTAAGAACTATAACAACTACTTCTCAAATGGTTCTCAGGAATCTTTGCTTTGCGGACAGATATACGTTTACAAGACGATGAACACTTACGGTGGACAAGCATATCTCTGGGCAACCAGAACCACAGCGGGAGTAACTTACCTTGATGTTTTTGATGCGGCAACTGGGAACTACTGTTTCAGTGTGCAAGGAGGGGGCGGTAGCGGATCGTTTGGAAGACAGGAATTCATGGGCAAAGATGGTAGCCTATTACAGTTATACCTTAGTACAACAGGCTCTGGAGGAAACCGCAGGCAATATCTAAACCTTTGGAACTCAAGCAAATGTGTAAACCCAACTGATAGCCAATTCTTTAATTTCCAGCAAAACGGAAACTATCCATATAACACCGGCATAATGTGGTCTTTACTGCTACCAAACCAAACATCAACTGGCGCTCCGATACCCAGTTGGATACTTAATGGCGCCGGTCACACTGTTTGGGATCCAGACTCTAATTTCATCATTTTGACTACCAGTACAGGTATGTATTCAGCATATGGCTGGAACCCCGGATGGGTGATGCATGTAGCTGTCGACATGGATACTGGAACACAACAATGGTTAAAGAACATTACAAACACGCCTTTTGCAGCAACAATGGTGATGCCCGGAGCTTCAAATGGCACATTTGCAAGATACACCAAGGAGACATTTACCTTCGATGGATATAGTACAGCAACTGGAGAAAAAGTATGGGGTCCGACCGAAGCTATGAAGAACCCATTAGCTTACTACGATCAAACTAGTGCAGTTTGTGCTTATGGAAAACTCTACACTTGGACCTTCGGTGGAGAAGTTTATTGCTTTGATATGACTACAGGCGCCAAAGTATGGAACTGGAGTACGGGTGAAACAGCAGACACACCATACGGTGTAAACCCATTATGGATCATAGGAAACTATGAAGCAACAGTCGCTGATGGTATGTTTTACGTCGAAACTGGCCATGATTACGGTCCACCGCTCTTTAGCGGCGCTAAAATTTATGCCCTCAATGCAACAACAGGTGAACTAGTTTGGGATATACTCAACTTTGCCAGCGGCTCAACTTTGCCAGTAGTATATGGTCACATGCTATCGTTTAACGCCTATGACAACTCAATCTACTGCTTCGGTAGAGGACAAACAGCGACAACTGTAGAGACAGCGCCAGTGATTAACAACAACGAAAAGATACTTATCACAGGTACAGTCACCGACCAATCTCCTGGTCAAACTTGCCTTGGTATACCTGCTAAAGGTACACCAGCAGTTTCTGATGCTTCAATGGCTAGATGGATGGAGTATCTCTACATGCAGATGCCTAAACCCACAAACGCAACCGGAGTCCCAGTAACACTTTCAGTCACTGATCCAAACAACAACTATTTTGTCATCGGAACAACCGTAACTGACACTAACGGGCAATACTCGTATGTTTATAAACCTGATGTCCCCGGCGTCTACAAGATTACTGCTTCTTTCGCTGGATCAAACTCGTATTACAGCTCATCTGAACAGATACAGGTAGCCTTCGACATGCCAGCAGGCCCGACAGCTGAACCAACAGCACAGCCACAATCAGCAGCAGATCTCTACTTCGTACCAGCAATCGCTGGATTGTTCATCTTAGTCATCATCGTGCTAGTCATGCTGGTGCTTATGATGAGAAAACGACCATAAAAGGTCACAACCGAACAATCTTCCCTTTTCTTTTTTTGCATTTTCAAATTCGCTTTTATCTGACTTTGTGGTAGATATGCGTTCTCGTAAAGACTATCTATCATGCTTCACCTTTTGCCGTTGACAGGCAAATCTATTTCTTAGGTGAATTTTTCTTAGAACAAAAAACCAGCAGAAGAGGGCATACCGAGCTATAACGCATACGATCTTTTAGATCAGTTGAAGAAAGAAAAGAATGTTTATCTTTTTTCTGGGGGAGTCTCCCAAAGCTTTAACTTTTCTTTCTTTAGTTCTGTCCGTTTCTTCTGCAAATAATTGTACATTGTATGATGTTCACAGCCGTCGATAATCATTTGTATGGCGTTGCGTGCAGCATCTGCCTCTTCAAAGCTGCCGATGATTCCAACTGTGTGACCGTAAACTACCACGTCTGCTTCGGTTAATTCCTCAACGAGTTTTCTTGTTTTGCCCTCGGTGCCTATGATTCTGCCCTTTATGCGTGAAATGTCAGATTCATTGCGCCCAAAAATCAAGCGGAGATCAATCATGTCATAGATGTCGTCTTCGTTGCGGATTAAACGGAAAGCAGTTTCTGGCGGAAAGCCTCTGCCGATGGCGGACACCACGTCTTTGGCTTTTAGTAATAGTGATGGGTCAGGGCAATTTTCACGGAGGATAATGGTGACGCTTCCTTCCTTGTCAATATCTAGTTTAACCTGAAGCCTATCTTCGATGTGCCTTTTTGTTTTGCCGTCGAGACCAACTAGTATACCGACGCGTTCTTTTGGAATTTTCACAAACATGTCTGGACTGGGCATTATTTACCAACAACCATCTTGTATAACTCTTCGTCTGGAATAACATCTACGTTTTGGCGACTAAAGTACTTATTCACGTTCGTTAAATCCCGTCTAAGCATGAAGTCGGCAAGCGGATGCTGAATCGACACGGATTGGGAAACATCGAAAACCACTGGTTTACCCTTCCACATCATAATGTTATATTCGCTTAAGTCACCGTGAACGATTTTGGCCTTTTGGTAGAGCCGCTTAATGTAAGTAACGATAACCTTGTAAACTTTCTCAGGGTTATCAGGTGGTTGTTCCTTTAGCGATGCTGCGCTAACACCTTCCTTTCCAATAAACTCCATAATTACAACATTGCTTTTTACTGCAATGGGTTGTGGAACTCGCACATTCGACGCGTAAGCTTCCCCTAAATTGCGGAACTCTTTTTGTGCCCAAACAGTAATCAAACCCCTTGTATCATGTTTAACGTCTTTGAAGCGTGGGTCACCTTCAATGTATTTATGCATGCCCCGTTTGAATTCAGCTGAAGAGGTCAAGTAAATTTTTACTGCTAAGTCGGTGCCTTCTTTGTTTTTGCCCCAATAAACCCTTGCTTCTTTGCCTGAACTAACAACGCCGTTGAGTTCATAGAGCATGCCGCTATTCATTAAATCAAAAACAACCATGCGCGTTTTATTATCAAAGACCTCTTCGATGGTGGCGCGGTCTTTTGACCTATCGTGGGTGAGCATTTTATCTCTTCTTTCCACTGCTTTTTCGAGGTGGTTTAGGCGTTCATGGGCTTTATGGGACATATTTAGTCACGAAAGAGTTCAAATGTCAACTATTTAAAAGCGATTAAAACTTACGGTCATTACCCTAATCCAAAAGAGTACTATTTTTAATTAGATACAAAAAGGGGCGCTTTAGAGGGTTAATAGACCCTTACGTCTCAAGTTTTCAGCTTGAGAATGTGTATAGCGCCAAGTGACGTCGCCACGTGTGTCGGTCTGGAAGTCCCATGGTGAAACGATAACTATGTCGCCTTCGCGTATCCATACACGGCGTTTCATTTTTCCGCGTATGCGGCAGAGTCGTTCTGCTCCGTCTTGGCATTTGACCATGATGCGGTCAAATCCGAGTAGTTTTGTGACTACGCCTAAAACTTCGCCTTGGCTTGGGTAGACCATTTCACTTATTGCGCCTTCACTTAGTACTTTTTTCTTTCCCAAACAGTTAGCCTCAATTATCAGATTTGTTTACAATTGTTTTTTCTTGCTTAAAAGCATGTTCTTTTAAGGATTAATGTTTTTAGAAAAAAGTGAAAATAGAACCATAAATAATTGTCTTTCATAGATTTTTTGCCAAATTAGCTTTTTAAACTAATGTTATACCATAAAATATTGATTATCCTGTGTGTTGATGTAAGTTTAAATCTCGACTGTATAATACCTTCTCTAAGGAAGCCGAAAAAATGTCATATGTCTTTAACATACCTTATCGGAGCAACATTAAACTTAAACAGGTTATGGAAAAAGTCAAAGAAAACAAAAAACTTCAGACATATTGGAAATGCTCCAATGTGATGGCTATTGAACGTATGGGTTACACAGATCATGGTCCTACTCATGTAAAAATTGTTGCTAATATTGCACTCAAACTTTTGCGGGTACTCGTCGAAAAGAAGCTAATCCTGCCCAGCGCAGTCGAAAATTATGATATGAAAGAGGAAGATGCAGAAGTAGTCGTGGTTTTAGGTTCTATTTTACATGATTTAGGGATGATTGTGCAGCGTCTCCATCATGAACAATACAGCGCCTTCTTAGCACTCGACATTTTAGAGGACCTCTTAACGCCCACTTACAATGATGAAGAAAGTGCCATAATCACTTCGGAGGTTCTTCATGCTATTGTTTGCCATGAAGAGGCACCGATCAATCAATCATCAAATAAAATTCTAACGAAAGAAGCAGGAATAGTTGGCATCGCAGATGCCCTTGACATGGAAGCTGGCAGAGCGCGAATCCCCTTTAGTGCCGGAAAAATCGATATTCACGCTGTCTCAGCCCTTAGTATTGAAAAAGTCACAGTAGAACTCACTGAAGACGCACCCAAACCTATCACGATTAGAATCAGAATGTCTAATTCGGCTGGCGTCTTTCAAATCGATGAGCTCCTAAAACCTCGAATTATCAAGTCAGGTCTTGAACAATTCTTCCATGTAATAGCTGAAATTACTGGAGAAAAAGAGACACGTATAATCGAGAAATTTGAAATCTAAGGGTTCTGGTTCCAAAGAACATTAAAGACACTTAGGTTAATATTAAAGACTAAAAAGATGCTGCATAACAATCACCGGGAGAATGGATAGGTGGATACTAGAAGAGAAATTGACCCTTTAGGTGAGCGATTAATTCCTAAGGATGCTTATTTTGGCATTCAAACATTTAGGGCTACAGAGAACTTCCCAGTAAGCGGAATTAAAGAATCGCCGCAATTCATTAAGGCGTATGTTCTTGTAAAAAAGGCTGCTGCAGCTGCAAACATGCAAGTAGGTTGGCTTGATGAAAAGATTGGAAAAGCAATTGTTGCGGCCTGTGATGAAGTGCTCTCTGGTAAGTTGATTGATCAGTTTGTGGTTGATGTTTTCCAAGCTGGTGCAGGCACATCCTTTAACATGAATGTAAATGAGGTCTTAGCTAATAGAGCCCTAGAGATTTTAGGAAAACAAAAAGGCGATTACAAGACTGTAAATCCAAATGATCATGTTAACATGGGGCAGTCCACTAACGATACTTTCCCAACGGCGCTACATGTTTCAGTGTTGATGGCGCTTCAACCATTGTTTGTTGCACTTGATGATCTTGCAGCCGCTTTCAGGGAATTGGGAGAAAAAAATGCAAATGTCTTGAAATCTGCCAGAACCCATTTGCAGGATGCTGTTCCAGTTACGATTGGGCAGGAATTCACGGCTTACGGGGCAAGTGTTGTTCATGCTTGTGCTGAATTACATCGACGAGAGCAAAATCTCTATATGGTTGCTTTAGGCGGCACAGCAACAGGAACAGGTGTAAACACACACCCAAAATACAAGCGACTTGCTGTAGCAGAACTGGCAAGATTGACAGGTTTTCCGCTTAAACCCGCAGGCAACAATTTTGAAGCACTACAAAGCCATCGATCAATACAGACCATTTCAAGTGGACTTAAAGAACTCGCCCTGGAACTGATTCGAATAGCAAACGACTTACGACTACTTGCTTCAGGCCCTACAACCGGTTTAAACGAGATATTATTGCCCCCAGTGCAGCCTGGTTCCTCGATAATGCCTGGAAAAGTTAATCCCGTTATTGCCGAATGCCTCGATATGGTAGCTTTTCAAGTTGTTGGAAGCGATACAGTTGTATCATTAGCGGTTCAAGCAGGGCAGATAGATCTAAACGTTATGACACCCGTTATTGTCTATAACATGCTATTCTCTATCCAAATCCTTACCAACTTCATACCAGTTTTCACCGTAAAATGCGTAAAAGGAATAACG
>JAXDAO010000200.1:0-5797 GCA_034679745.1 Bathyarchaeia archaeon | reverse complement strand
AGCAGGGTTTCAAGGTTATCTAGTCTTCTTGATCCATCCTTGCGTAGTGTAAGGTTGATTATTGATTCTTCTATTGGCCCGGATTTTCTCATCAACTTTATTGTTGCGAGAAACTTCATTATGTCATCTAGCCAGTTTTTAACTTGAATTTCTACACCTTTAACATGAAGAGTGACATCGTCTTCTAGACGCGGGTTGCTGTTAATAATAGTCTGTAGTTTTTCATCAAATTGTTCTTCGTTGTAAGTCCCTGTTTTTATCAGGTAATTTCTAAAGAGCTCTTTTGTTACGTCACTGTCGACTTTGATGATGTTTTTAATTTCATTTAAGATGTCAAGTTTTTCTTTTCTTGAATCCTGGAGCATCTGCATACTTTCAAATTTTAACTTGTAAGCGGAAAGGTAGTCTTCGACTGGATAAATGACTTTAGTCATTCCTAATGTGTGCGCTGAGTTATTTGTCAATCCAACTTCGGTTCCTATTCCGCCTAGAAGGTCAGCCAAGTCGAAGTCCATCAATGTATATAGCAAGTCTACTACCATTTCATCCATTTCTTTTCGAGCGCTAACTATGTTACCGACTTTCGAGAAGGCAGGAAGAAGGGGCAAGTAAACTAACGCGTTGAGCGGGTTTCTGTATATATCGCCATATACTTTGCATACATGTTCGTTGTAATCCTTGTTTAGTAGCAAGGAGAGTTCATTCATAGCAGTAAACGCTGAGCACCCTTTAGCTGGCGGATCGTCTCCTCCACATGGAGTGATAACAAAAGCTATAAGGGGCACTCCTGAACCCAAAACCTTTCTCAAGTGCCTGGCAAAATCAAAGAAAATACCGCTGCCAGTGCCACCACCCAAACCATAAACAAGCGCTACTGTTGGGGTAACAATGGAGGATAAGGCTTGCTCTTTGAAAGAATTAATGCAGTTGCGGATAATGCCAAGTTGATAGTAGTTTAACGCATAGATAGCTTTAGCAAGCGCACGCCTACGCCCTGCACCGCCTGCCATGGGAGGAACAGCCATAGTGGATTGTAGCCATGGACTGTAGTTTTCTAGTTTAGACCCTTCATTAGCTACGTATTCACCGTATTTTTGATTAATAAAATCAAACATGGCTTCGGCAGTTGGAAATTTAACAGATTCCGCAATGAGACGCAAACGTTCTTTTGGAATCCCTGCTCTTATCATTGATTTAGCGAATTGTTCATGGGTTTCTTGTAGGCTACGGATTTCTGGATCAGCGATATCAATAGCTAAGAGCGAAAGTCTCGTGAGGTCGTTTGTAATTAAGTCCTTGGTTTTATTGCTGTTAATGAATGTTTCAACTATATTAGTGCCTGCTGAACCCAAGCCTATTAACTGTACGCTGTTTTGGTATATTCTCGTAAACTATCACATCCCAACTAAACGTTTTAGTCTATCTTTAACTGAATCCAGGCTTGCTGACATTGCGCGATCTATTTTTGCTGCTCTCAAGGTTAAGCTTTCTAAGTCCTTGATTTGGTCTTCAACGACCATTTGGAAGTAGCTCACTTTACTGCGAGACTTCAAGAAAAGAACCACAAATATCACTGCAACTGCCGCTGTAACACCAACAATTGGTATGAACAATGTTTGCATAAGTGAACCTGCGGGAGCATTTGCTGTATTAATGCCGTTCAAGAGCGCGATCGCATTCTCAACATCTCCACCGTTAGCGACATCTTGAGCGCTTGCAAGAACAGTCTCGCAAAGCTCGATGTAGCCTGCATCAACTCCACTAGCTTTTAGCGATTGTATCTCGTCTTGCTTTTGGTCATAAAGCGTCAGAAAGTTATCCATTGCTGCACTAGTGGATGTAATTTTTAGCGTATCAAGGGAAGTCCCAGATGGACCTGCTAACGTGACGGCAGTAATTGCCTTCGAAGCGCTTGCCGTCGATGGAACCTTACCATATAGGGTTATCTCGAATTCACCTGCAACCCAGTTGAAAGAAGTTGATGCAGTATTGGGACTGAATTTTGAGCCTAAATCGTAAGTGTCATCGTATGCCCAATATGAGCCTGATGGTTTACCTAGGCCTGATGTGAGCTTTAAGTCACCTTCTCCAGAAGCGATGACGTTTACTGTAAAGGTGATTTTAATATCTGTATTAGGGACGACAGCACCCAAACGTCTGGTTTGGTTTGCGGCAGCATCATACTGTATGAGGATAGAGCCAGTATTTGCATCCATGACTGTGTAATCGGTTATCCATTCCGCATCTCCAGCGGCTTTAACAAATGAAATTGAAGATAGAGATATTGTGGTCAACAATAGGATGATACTTAGTGCAATAATCTTTTTTGACATTTAGATGCTCCCGACTTTCTTCATGTAGAAAGGTTATAACCTTTCTTCTTATTTGAGAATATAACCCTTACGTTATTCAGGTACATAGTGATGAACCATATGAAGGAGTTATTTCAAAATCCCATCGTTTGATTGCCAAGGGGTTTGTATGGTTTATTAATTTGATTTTTTACATAAGCGCCCACTTTAACAATTCCCTATTATTCGCATAATACGAGAATTTTGACATATTAACAGATAATCTTATCTCATTAATTAAAGCAAAGAATAAAAACAGTAATACATGTGCAATACGTGGTTGAGTCTTTGGAAATCATTAATGTACGTTTACCAGACAAGGTAACCACAGATATCGACAAATTAGCCAAGAAACACAACCTAACCCGCTCAGAAGTCATACGCCAAGCAATAACAATATACTTGCACCTAACTGAAAACGTTGGATCAATGCTAAGACCGATTGTTTTCCAAGTAAAACCATCACAAATCAGTTACACTAAACGAGGCGACGTGTCCATCCTAAAAATTCCAACAGGCCACGCGGTTGTTGCAGGGTCAACATCAAGCGGTGCAGTCGGTCCAAAAGAAAGGGACAGCGTCAAAGTTGATGGGCATGTGCTGGGCAAATTTTTAGCGAGAGTCGCGTTGATGGACGTCATTGCGACTGGCGCATTTCCTTTGCTTTTGTCGGTTACGCTTGGAGTCGAGAAAGAGCCAACTGGAAGCGATATAATCGAGGGTATAAAACGCGAAGCGAGGAATATTGGTTTGGATCCAAACCAAGTGCTGATGGAGAATACCGAAGACAATTTTCAAACGGTACAAACGGGTGCTGGATTAACGGTAGTGGGTTTAGCAAACGAGGATGAACTACGAATCGGTAAAACATTGCCGGGTGATTTGGTTGTGGCAATAGGCAGACCTAAAGTGGGTGATGAAGTAATAACAGCTGAAGTAAGAGGCGAAATTGCAGACTTGAAGAATGTGGCGCAGCTTACTGGGCGAAAATATGTTCATGATATTGCGCCGGTTGGGGGTTTTGGGATCGCGAGTGAGGCAAGAATGATGGCGTACGGCGTGGGTAGACAGCTTAAGCTTTTTGATGTTGATGGATTGGACTTGAACAAGACTGCCGGTCCAGCCACGGTTGTTTTAGCGACGATTGATAGGGAACGACTTGAAGATCTAAGAGCTTTAATCCCGAAACCGCTCAATGCAGTGGGTGAAATACTCTAACACAGATTGGTTTGTTATAGTATGTGCCCATTTCGGTCGATTTCGCCGCTTCGGATTCTAGTGGTAGATATTGGTTGCTCGTTTTCGGCTTGAACCATGTCAACTATAAGTATCTGAATTGGCGGTGATCCTGCTTCTTGACGCTTTCTGTTTATGAGGCGGGCGATCTTCACAGTTTCCTTGCTTACCACTAATGCATCAAAACCTTGACATGAGAGGGTTAAGCCATAGGAGTCGTTTAGAGGTACGATTTCTGCTCGCTCGGTTAGCTCTTGTTGTAATAAAAACGATTCGAGTTCTCTGCGTCTCTCTTCGTATGATGCAGTAATATGAGGTTTGCCCATGCGAGTAACAAAACTGTCGGAGGTTAAACCGATTACGACTTTTTCTCCGACTTCAAAAGATTTTCTAAGAAGTGCTCTATGTCCCTTGTGTAGTTGGTCAAATGTTCCACCGACTGCTACTTTCTTGAGCTTTTTCATTTGATCAGCCTAGCGCCCTGAAAATCTATTCTGCTTATTAGTACCTGTTGTGGGGATAGGGTTTGTTTAAAAGCTTCTGCTACCGAGTTAACGTTTTCTTCTTTTACTACGGCGTGGACTGCTTCTCCGATCATGTTCTGAGCTGCACCCACTGCGCCCGCTTTTTTGGCTGTTTTTACTAATTGACATATTTTTTCATTGGCGAAACCTGCTTTTTGGGCAAATTCCCAGCATTGATCCAAAAAATTCTCAAGACTGGGTTCATCTAGTATTGCTTGTAGTACTTTTTTGCCATATCTGTTGATTTCCTGTTTCTTTTCTGGCGAAGAGAATAGGGGTTTCTTTGGAATGTGAACCGGATAGAAACCAACTACAATCAAGTAATCAGGGGATATTGGTATGCGATCGGTTTGACATATGCCCGGTGCACCTGGCTTGGTTACTATGATAAGTCCACCTCCGAAGTTTAGAGAACTAACGGTTCCAAGTCCTGTTTGACACATGATTTCTGAGGCATGAGCAACTTGTCCTATTTGGTTATATGTTAAAGGTAGTGATAGGGCTTCTTTGAGTGCCAAACCCGTGGTTAATGCTCCACCGGCACTGGTGCCGAATCCCATACCAATTGGTACTTCAATCTGATGCGCAACGGTAACAGCGTATTTTTTCTCGGTTCTGCTTAGGAGCGTTTCGATTACGTGTGTTGTAGTTTTAGCATGGATGGACTTATTGTTGATGGTTACATTGATTTTGTTCTCTTTCGCTTCTTCTGCGATGACCTTGGTGTGAGTTCCTTTTTCAAGACCAAATCCGCCGCCTACCGCACCTATCTGTGTTAGGTCCCTTATGGGTTGCTCGTTTTGGGTGTCGTATATTTCAAAGAAGCTTGAGATTGCTCCGGGCGAGAATGCTTTAGCGGTTTTGCTCACTTTGGTTCACTTGGCGTTGATTTCGTCTTAACGATGGAAATGCTCGGTTGGCTGCTTTTATAATTGGCGGTCCCAAAAGTAACACAAAGGGCACCTCCGTAGCGAATGTCCAGACGAACAGTGGCAGAACAACCCATGCAGCCAAAGGTTCCTCGAAGTATGTGAGGAAATATGGGCTAACTGCCACGACGATAACTGAAAGTAGCGCCGCACCCATAATTTGCCCTACCACAGCGCCTACAGCGTAGCTTCTCCATTCCTTATAACGAACAGACACTATACCAATAACTACCAGACTAAGAATAACTGTTAACACGAAAGTAGACAGAAATAATTCAACTGATAAACCAGTAAAAACCAAAAAGTCTGGGAGAAAAACTAAAGTTGGAACCAGCAAACCAATCGAAGCGATTGTTATGCCTGCAAGGGTTTGCTTAAGGCTAATGTTTCTGAGCGCAATGTAACCAATAATGAAGAAGACAATAAAATTGGGTGGAACCCCCGCGGTGAGGCTTAAAGCTGCGTTTCCATGCACAACCATGTCTCGGATGAAAATACCGATAGCTGCACCAAAACCGCCCACCCACGGTCCGTACAGCGCAGCAAACACTGCAGGAATAACTACTGCAGGCAGAAATCCCACGCCCAGAAAACTAAAACCCGCGGTTAAAATTCCAAAAGCAGCATATAGCGCTGCACTAATACCGATAACAACTATATCTATGGTTTTTAGACGTTTGTTCAATTGTATCCCTTTGGATTTAAGCTTAACTTTTGAGATAATGTGTTGCGTTTAAGTATTGCGTTTATAAAGTTT
>JAXDAO010000199.1:0-2952 GCA_034679745.1 Bathyarchaeia archaeon | reverse complement strand
AATCTAGCCGAGATCCCTCAGCTTCTGGTATTATTTCATAAATAAATTGCGAATACACGTTGACACCAGAAATATGAGTGGAAACCCACATGAATCGATCAGGGTAGAGTTGCACGAGCTTCTCTTTTACCACTTCGCCTTTGCCTATATGAAAGGTTTCCTTCAAAATTATTGTACTGTCAGTTAACCATCTAACTTCTCTTTTAGCGTTCTCTTCACCCATAAAAGTATGATCTTCTGGGCGAAAGTCAGTACACCAATTGTATGCTTCTTGAGCTGAAATGTCAAAGTGTTGACTAAAGCGGTAACGAAGCGTGGATGGCATTTGTTCTCCCAATCTCCAAGGCTAGGTAGCAATATATTATCGTTATGCCCTTGAGGAAGAGTCTATTTAGGGGAAAAGAAATCGCTTATTCTTCTCTGAAACAGCGCCCTTTTTAACAATTCACTTTGAAGGATCCATCGCTGCAGAGGAATCTCAAATTTGCCACTTAAGAATTGTAGGGATTCAGCTAAACTTTTGAACGTAAACGGTTTTTGGCGCATTGCATTACGCACATTTTCTCTAACTTGCCAAACACCGATAGGCATAATATAGCCAGGTCGCGCTTCTCGTAAAACGATAGCTGTGGCTTGTCGACGCTCCTTTTGGAGCAGTTCGCATACCGCTAAACGTGCGCTGTAGTAACAACCACCAATAGCCGCATATGTTGTACGTCCGTTGTTACCTTCCCAATCTGAGAAGATCGCAACACTCGAACCATTCGGATTCCAGACAGTCCCCGGATACCATGCTTCCATAGATTCGTAACTCCACTGTGCAGGAATCATCAGAATCTCAAAGACGTTGTCCAAATAGATTGACTCATAAACGCGGTATTCGTTGATTTCTGGAAAAGTCTTAACTTTTGCAACTAAATTTTTAGAGAGTATATCGTCTACGGCTGTTATGCTCCAACGTGTCGGAACAAGTTTCCTGTTCTTTTCGATACCAAACGCGCCTACACTAAAAGCTTTCTGGATCTTAGTTACCATGACACCTCTGTTGTAGAGCTCTATCACTGCGTTTGTCGCTCTCAGATCAGTGTCATAGTATGCCTTCTCAATTTTGTCATTGTATCGTGCATTACCCACGTGCAAATCGCGGATAGGTGCTGAGGGACCGAACGGTTGTACATCATCATCCAGATGTATCGAACCACGAGGCTTTTTGGTTAGATTAAGTTCGATATCAACACTATTTTCGGCTAGAGCCAATTCTCGTGTCTGATCTAAAATCTTACCAGCATCAGTAAACTTTTGTACATTAACTCTGTGTTTTCCCCGCACTAGTAAGCTTCGAAAACCCACGATTTCATCCATGGATTTGCCAAACCAATGTTCAGGCAAGTCATAGATACTCGTATCTTCATGCACCGGTGGCACAAGCGGACCGGCGTAGACATTGGGGTAGCCTATTCTTCCAATAAATACGCTCGGTGGAGACATACCTGCAATATCTTCTGTCTCCATTAGTGGCATACTTTTAAGGAAATAGTTTACTTTAACCATTATTGGGCAACGTGTTTTTCCACAGAGAAAACGAGCACCTTTACAGAGGATGCAGAGTGTATTGTTCGAACGCGTAACCACATGCTGTTCGATTGCTTTGCTGTTGACTTTTTTTATGATGTCTTCTAACCAGTTGTTGGGGTTTTGAGTGTTGATCGTTGTTTTTTGGGTTAGAGTCATGTCCGAATGTATCTGTGTTTTTGTTGATTCATATCTTTTCTGCACACGTTTAATTAAATATCTAACGTTAATGTTTCGTAGAGCCCTGAGGATTATTTTGACCAATAAAAAGCGGATATGAAAAAAGAAAATAGATTACAGTAAACTTGAAGAACTTAAAACAGCGTCTTTTGCACAAGCTATTTTATCAATTTTAGATCTTTTTTCAAGATGTTTACAAAGCGTGTAGTAGATACATAGTGATCAACGATAACTTTTCCGTCATTGATTAGAGTAAATGTGGCATAAATTGAGGGCGCATTTTGGGCCTCCTTAGCTGTTTTTAATTCAGTAATTTTAAGGTCTAAATTTTTTTCCTTGACTATATCACTTAACTCAGCAATTGATCGGGCAACCCATGGACATTGATTAGAATAAACAATGTTTAAGCCCTTATACTTGGATAAATGCGCTCTCCAATCCTTAAATTTAGGCAAAGGCCCCTTGCTCAACTGTTTCACCAAGAGTTCGAAACGGTCATCCTGCGCAACGAGCTCAAAGCCATTCTTCAAAAACAGCGCCTTAGATGCCATAAAAGGACCGTCACTAGTTATGACTGCAACACCTGCTTTTCCTTGCTTTTGAGCATCTTTAACACATTCTTCAATTAGAATGGAACCATACCCCTTTTGCTTGTACTTGTTGGGGTTTATCCAAATACAGTGAATAAACAGGTAGCCAGATGCATCTACTGCCCTCCAAGCATATTCACCAGGAACGTATTCAATGAAACCGTTTGGTTTCTTTTCATTTTCAAGAATCAGGTGCTTAATAGTATAGCCTTCATCAAATCGTTCTTTGAGCCATTGTAGTTTAATTTGGTGTCCTGTTTGCTTTGGGTTTAGAAAGCAGGGGCAACCAAGTTGCAAGCAATTTTCTAGAGTAAGCATGACAATTTTTGAAGGATTAACCATTACTCATCTTTTGATAGTATAACTGGTTGCCTTTAATGAATTTTTCAACAGCAATAAAGCAATATTTTGCAGTAAACGTACTAGACTACGTATTTGATTGCAACTTCTGGAATATTTATCTGCATCTGTACGGTTTCTTTGCAGAGTTGTGGTGCATTATCACAAAGCCATTTTGTTAGTTCTTTGCAGCTCTCAGGGGTGCATGAAAATTTCTTTTCTTTCCTGTTCCATGATTGGCATGTCGTGCAGGGTATCTAGGTTTTCTTTT
>JAXDAO010000198.1:0-3758 GCA_034679745.1 Bathyarchaeia archaeon | reverse complement strand
AGGAACAATAACATCGCCTCTTTAATTTTTTTGGAATAATTTTTTATTCAATTTAAAAAAGTCTGATTATTTTAATTAGAATCATCCTTATCAAATGCTCTAATCTTAATCTATTCAACGTCTGGCGATTAATTTTTTTCACGTAATTCATAAGTATTAAATATAAAGTGCCGTTAAAGGTAGCTATCAATTCTTAAGGAGAAGAAAAAATGCAAAAAAAGAAAAATTTTATAACAGTGATAATTTTAGCGATGATACTTTCAGTTCCAATGATGATACAACTATCTGCAATAGCACCTGCATCAGCAGCAGAAGACATGCCAGTATACCTCAAAGTTCACGCTGAACCAAACCCAGTAGGCGTCGGTCAACCTGTTTACATCAGCCTATTCTTTACCAAACCAATACCAGTAGTAGGCGCATTTGGCGGAGCAACCCTCTACACAGGCTTAACTCTAAATCTTGTTAAGCCAGACGGCACCAACCAAACACTTGGTCCATATGTTAGTGATACTACGGGTGGTGTTGGTGGAATTGAATTTACCCCCGAAGTCGAGGGCAACTATATAGTGCAAGCATTCTACACCGGACAAACAATAAGCGGCAACGTAGGACCCACAACTTATACTTACAACATACTTGCCACAAACAGTGAACCCGAAACCTTTACAGTACAAACTGAACCGATTTCAGGCAACCCCGTAACACCTCTACCTACCGAGTATTGGTCTCGTCCAATATACGCAACTAACTATGGATGGTCTGTTCTTGGCGGTAACTGGTGGGGTCTAGGAAAACCAGCATTCACTGACACAGGCGGATACGACGCTCAAGGTAATAACTTTAATCCATACAGTCAAGCGCCTAATTCTGCGCACATTATGTGGGTTAAGCCAACAGCTTTCGGCGGGCAAGTCGGCCTACCAGTCAGTGGCGATCAAGAAAGCCATTATACTTCGACCTCCATTCTCTATAGGCAATTTGAACCAGTCATTCTAAACGGCATCATCTACTACAAAGTATACACCAACACACCAACCACTGAAACAAGTGTTGAAACCCCAGGCTGGAACGCAGTGGACCTACGCACAGGACAACTATTATGGCACAAAGACACCAAAGACACACTAGACTTTGGATTTGTCATGCAGTTCCACACAATACAAGAATACGGAACCCAAGCATTCCTAGTTGGAAGCTCTCAGAGCCCAGCAATGTTCAGTTCTGGAATGGGTTGTTGGCAACTGTTTGATCCAATGACAGGCTACTTCATCGCAAACATCACAAACGTACCAGCAACAGCATCAGCAGGAGTAGTCGAAACTGACGACGACAATGCACAAGGTGCAGTCTACATGTATAGAGTTAACGGTACATACCCCAACCTAACATTGCTCATGTGGAACTCAACACGCTGCCTATCAATGGGTTCACCTAGCTTCTTTGGTCCCTCGAGCCCAAGTGCTGCAACTATCCGTCCATCAGGAAACATGAGTTACGCAGGAGGCTACCAATGGGAAGTTCCAATTCCATCAACAATTAACGGTGCCCCGATCACTGATCTAACTAATACACTTAAAAACCCGACACTGAGCATAGCCGCCACTACTAACGATGTTATCTTATTGAGAGCTTATGGAGAAACAATGGATACATTCGCTTCAGAATTCGGCGAAGGCTCTGAAATCGAATTAGGTATGAATGCGAAGACAGGCGCAGTAATGTGGGGACCAGTCAACAGAACAGTTCCAAGATTCAATGAAGTAGCAGTTGTAGCCGCAGGCGACGGATATTATGTTGAACACGACAAAGACACCAACACAGCATGGGTTTTCAACATAAACACAGGCCAACAGATCGGAAGCTCAGTCCAGCTTAAAGGTAACTCTCTTAGCACTCTATCAAGAGCTGGAGCTATCGCTTATGGTAACTGCTATATTTGGGACTTCGGCGGATACGTCAACGCAATCACTCTAAAAACTGCCACTGTAAACTGGACCTATGAACCGAGACCAGCTGGATATAACACTCCCTATGGTGTCTATCCGTTTTGGCATTTTGGTTCTCATAGTATTGCTGATGGTAAATTGTTCCTCTCTGAAAGCCGCATGTACGACCCGCCAATGTTCTCTGACGCACATAAGATCGCATTAAATTGCACAGACGGATCAGTAGTATGGAGTATGCTAGGCTTTTATGGTCGTGAACCAAGTGCAATCGCTGATGGCTACTTAGTCGCATGGAACAGCTACGACGCACAAATAACAACATTCGGAAAAGGTCCAACGCACATAACCGTCGCTGCGCCACAAGCCGGAGTAGAACTTGGCAAATCATTGGTAATAAGCGGTAGTGTAACAGACATCTCTTCAGGTACCAAAGATAATGATAGAAGCGCACGGTTCCCAGATGGCGTCCCATGTGTTTCTGACGCAAGTATGAGCGATTGGATGGCATATGTATACATGCAACAACCTAAACCGACAAACGCTACAGGTGTCCCAATAACACTGAACGTAGTCGATACGAACGGTAACTACAGAACAATCGGCACAACCACAAGCACAGTTGAAGGCTACTACTCCTACAGTTGGATCCCAGATATCCCAGGTGAATACTACGTCTACGCCTTATACGGTGGCAGTGAATCCTATTGGCCATCAACAGCAGTAGGCTCATTCGTAGTGGACCCAGCACCAGAAGCAACAACACAACCAACATCCCAGCCAGAAGGCATAGCTGACCAATACTTCTTACCAGCTGTCGCAGCAATAATCGTCGTCATCATCATAATCGGCGCTTTAATGATGCTGATGATCTCCAGAAAACGACCATAAGAACGATAAAAAAACAATAATCCCTTCCTTTTTCCTTTTTTTAAATAACTAAGAAAACACCCTTAATCCTTTGAACCCAAAGCAAGCATTTTTGTGACTAACTTTGCATGCCCCTTAGTCAACAAATACTTTTTTGACATATACCTTTTCAGTGAAAGTAAAATGACACAACAACTAGCTAATCCACTTGAAGTACTCAAATCACTCTCTAATGCAAATAGTCTATTAATCAAGAAAACCGCACAATCAGTCGTTAGCATAAAGGCACAGATGTCTAGAGGCACAGGCGTCGTTTTAAACAAAGACGGGTATATCGTCACCTGCAACCATGTTCTCGCCGACTGTAGTACAGTAAAGATCGGGCAGAAAGAAAAAACAATAGATGCAAGGATCATTGGTACGGATCCTACCAATGACATTGCCTTACTTAAAGCAGAAAGAGGAGATTTCACACCAATAGAAATGGGCGACTCAGAAAAATTAAGTGTAGGCCAATACATTTTGGCTCTGGCTAACCCATTTAACCGTAGTCAACCCACTGCAACCAATGGCATGGTCACAAACGTTAGTAGTACAATTCGCGGGTGGCGAGGGGCAACACAAATGGATAATGTGATCGCCACCGATGCACAACTAAACCCTGGTTTTAGCGGTGGGCCACTCGTTGATGTGGAAGGCAAACTAATCGGCATAAACACTGCATATGTTTGGCAAAGGGGCATAGCTATTCCGATAAATAGAGTCAAAGCTATCGCTGATCGCCTAATTACTGGCAGAACCACGCAAAGAGGCTATTTAGGGATAGTTGCCAACACAGTTGCGATACCAGAAGAAATCTCAGAACAAGCAGGACTTGAACAAGAAAGCGGAGTAATGATCTTTAGCGTTGCAGCAGGATCACCAGCACGTAAGGCAGGATTA
>JAXDAO010000197.1:0-5061 GCA_034679745.1 Bathyarchaeia archaeon | reverse complement strand
CATCTATGCTCTAACACAAGCTAGATATGGACTTGAAATCGTTGCCCGCAGTCAAGAAGAAGCAGGTAGAAAGCGGCGATGCGAAACCTTCGGCGACGAAATAAGAGGATTAAACATAAAGGAGCTAGAAAAAGTCCTCGAACACAACCCAACCCAGAAATTTATTCCATAATAAATAATGAAATTTCATTTTTTGATCGATAAAGAAAATAAACCTCAAAATCAGTATTTTTACTAATGGATGCCTATGGCCCTTGACAAGAAATCCCTCAAGAAGATGTTTCCTCATCTATATGAAGAACTAGAAAATGGCGAAACAAAAGTCCCAATCAATGGAATTCGCAAGGATCCCTTGGATGCCGAAACGGAGACAGATGTGCATGAAGAATGCGAATGTTATGAATGCCATGAGCCAGAAGAAGAACTCACGGAGTCCACAAAGAATCCTGATAAACTACGTCATTTCAATCCCCAAGCTGTTGATTTCCTGCGCCGATGTGATACGGAAGCGCAAGCGGAAGAAATTATTGCTTATCTAGAAAAGAAGGGAGAAATAACCAAAGAATATGCCCATGAGCTTAGATGCCAGTTAAAAAAGGATGGTGTGCGTTCTTTTGGACCAAAAAAAGAAGAGAACCATTACTTCAAGGAAGGCGGCATCTACTAAAGACTATTGTTATGGCAACTCAGGTATTTGATATAGAAATAGCGATGGGATTTTGGGAGCTTGCTTTTCTATTGAGATGTTGTTGCAAGATACCAACCACATAGCAATATAACCTTCAAACACCCTATTATTAAGTGTAAGACAGGGGCTGAGTGGGCTCTGGTGTTTCTCTTCACGTTTGTCGTCGCAATCGCCATTTCTGCACTTCTGTCTTCTCCTAGTTTAATGTAGCTCCAGAGCCCCAGCAATCTCTCTAGGCTGTCTAGCACCTTAGGGCGGTAGTGTTTTCCTTTTTTGTGCTCGCAAGAAATCCTATCTACTTCAAACTGACAAAGTTACATACTTCAATTCATCCGTGTATTTCTTTAGAAAAAGTTATAGAGTACGCAAACATTAAGCCTACAAATAATCTCTGCATTGGATGGAAATTTATGACTGAAATTCGCGTAGCACTCGTCGGTGTTGGTAACAGCGCATCAGCTCTCGTACAGGGAACTCAATACTATAAAGATGCAAAAGAAACAGAAACAGTTCCTGGTTTGATGCATGTCAACTTTGGCGGCTACCACATCCGTGATATCCGATTTGTTGCCGCATTCGAAGTCAACAAAGACAAGATTGGTAAAGACCTCTCAGAGGCCATCTGGCTTAAGCCTAACTGTTGCGAAAAATTTTCAGATGTTCCTAACTTGGGTGTTAAAGTCTCGCCCGGAATCATCCTTGATGGCGTCGCTCCACACATGCGGCAAACCTTCAACGTTTATGATGACAGCGGAACTTCTAAAGAAAGCATTGTTGAAACGCTAAAAGAAACTAAAACCCAAGTTCTCGTCAACTATCTACCCGTTGGTAGCCACGACGCCGTTCGATTCTACGCTCAATGCGCGATTGACGCAGGTTGTGCGTTTGTGAACTGTATGCCTGAATTCATCGGTTCTGATAAGACAAAAGAGTGGCCCAATAAATTCGAGAAAGCGGGCTTGCCTTTACTTGGCGACGACATAAAAAGCCAAGTTGGCGCAACTATACTCCACCGCACACTTGTACGTCTATGTCTTGACCGAGGCGTTATCGTTGACGAAACCTACCAGCTCAACTTGGGTGGAGACACAGACTTTCAAAACATGACAGTTGAGAACCGCTTAAAATCAAAGCGTATCAGCAAAACAGAAGCGGTCACGAGCCTAGTGCCATATGCACTGCCAACCCGTATTGGTCCATCCGATTATGTCCAGTTCCTAAACAACAAGAAAATCTGCTATGTCTCGCTCAAAGGCAGAAAATTCGGCGACCGCCCAATAAATATCAGCGTTAAACTTGAAGTTGAAGACTCACCTAACAGTGCAGGTGTTGTAATTGATCTCATCCGAGCCGCCAAGATCGCATTGGATCGCAAAGTCGCTGGTGCTCTAATAAGTATGCCCTCCTATGCCTTTAAACATCCGCCGGTTCAAGTTCCTGATACCCAAGCGTGCCAATGGACGGAAGAATGGATAGCTGGAAAAAGGGAACGCTAATCGCTGAATTCGCATATTTTAAAAGAATTAAATGCCCAAAAACGGGCTTTTACTCTCCTAATTCTTTCTGACAGTGTCTACTTTACTCCCTACTCGTTTTCTATAATCTTTTTGATGCTGCTACTGGCTCTCCGTTAAACCTTTTATAGCATTAGCTACTGTTTGGTACTCAATAACATAAGAAGGCTCAATTACATGGTAAAAGTTGAATCATACGAAGTGCCCGAAGGCCTCTACTACTCTAAAGATTTTGAATGGGTAAAAATCGAAGGCGACAAAGTCCGAGTGGGCATAACCGACTCCGCCCAAAAGTCACTGCGTGAAATCGTCTATGTGGAATTGCCCAGTGTAGGGACGGAAGTAAAGCAAAACGAACCCTTCGGAACCCTAGAGTCAGTAAAAGCTGTGTCAGACTTGATCTCGGCTGTCAGCGGCACAATAGAAGAAGTCAACGATGAAGTTCAATCAAAACCTGAAATTCTAAACGAAGACCCATACGGAAAAGCTTGGCTACTGGTCATTAAACCCTCAAACCTGCAAGCAGACCTCGCGAACTTGCTTGATTTTGACAAGGCAGTAGAGTGGCATAAAGCTCAATCAGCCGACAAATGTTGAGGTAACAGGCGAAAGCGTGATGGCAAGACGCATACTCATAATCGGCGCGAACGCTTCAGGCGTTGAAGCCGCCTCAGCAGCACGAAAAAAAGACCGCGCTGCAGAGATCACGCTTATTACTCAAGAAAAAACCGCCGGGTACTCCAGATGTGGCTTACCATTTGTTATCGGAGGACAAATTGGCAATTTTAAAGATTTGACTGTTTATCCTCCTGCATACTTCCAAATGCTCAAACTAAAATTACGCCTTGAAACCGAAGCCACAAAAATCAACACAAAAGAGAAAACTATTACCCTCAAAACCAAAGAAGGAGCAACCGAGACTATGCCCTATGACAGTCTAGTAATTGCCACAGGTGCTTACTCGTTTATGCCACCTATAAAAGGAAAAGAAAAACATGGCATACTCTCTTTGCGTACGCTCGAAGATGGCGAACGAATCGATGTTGCCGTAAAGGCAGGGGCAAAATCAGCCGTTATTATGGGTGCAGGGCTGATCGGTTTAGAATTAGGAGTTGGTTTGATTGAGAGAGGATTAAAAGTAACTGTTGTAGAGATGTTGCCGCAGATTTTGCCCCAATTGCTCGATCCTGACATGGCTAAACTCGTTCAGCAGCATCTTGAAGAAAAAGGAATGCGGATTTTGCTCAATAAAGGTGTCGAAGAATTCTTAGGAGATGATAAAGTCACCGCGATAAAAGCCGGTGACGATGTCATCGATGCTGACCTGTTTATCAGTGCCTTTGGTGTACGAGCTAACACAAAACTTGCTGTTGAAGCTGGCATTTCGTTAGGTGAATCACGCGGAATCAGGACGAACGGTCGCATGGAGACGGACGTTAAGGATGTTTACGCTGTAGGGGATTGTGCTGAGGCTACACATTTAGTAACTCACAAGCCTATCTGTGCTCAACTTGGCACTACAGCGGTTCGTCAAGGCAAGGTTGCAGGAGCAAACGCAGGCGGCGATTATTCGCTTTTCAGTGGCGTTATGGCGTCAGCTGTTACAAGATTGTTTGAAATAGAAGCAGGCAACACAGGGTTAACTGAAACGGCGGCGCAACGTAATGGCATCGAAGTCATAACTGGAGCGATAACTAGCAAAACCCGGGCTGACTATTTCCCAGGCGCAAAATCTATAAAAATTAAACTTATTGTCGAGAAGGAGTCTCAACGCCTAATTGGCGGGCAAATCATCGGGGGTGAAGAAGTCACGCAACGAATTAATTGCCTAAGTTTAGCTATTCAAAAAGGCATGACTGTCCGAGAATTAGTTAAAGCCGATACTGCGTACGCGCCTCCGCTAAACGAAACATGGGACCCTATGGTTTTAGCGGCAGAAATGGTTTTAATGAAACTTCGCTAAAACTCAATTATTTTCTGGATGCGGTAGACGCAAGATGCTAAAAGTTAGCAACGGATTTGTTGTCTAAACTTTTAGATCAAAATTTTCGTTTTTTGTTTCTTGCTCTTTTGTTTTCTTGATTATAGGTATAATAAACTCGACTATCAAGAGCAAAATTATTAGCCCAATAACAACTGGCAATCCATAGGGATTTCTCTGCAGAAAAAGTGTAATGTGCCCAAACCATGGAATCCGCATTACAACCCTGCCTAACACAAGATCTTCTGGCACCCCTTCATCGGGGCCACTCGGCCATAGTGTTTGTGAATCGTAATCGCTAGGCGAAACTGGATTTGGCCATTTTTCATAAGGATTTCCATCGCCTTTGGTTTGGAAATAGAATATGCCGTTTACTTCATTTCTCTCAACGATTCGGTGGACAATAGGTGTAGCTGATACGTCTGTTGGATTTAAGTAAACTATGACGTCGCTGTTTGGATAATTGGCGTTTAGTTCTTCTGGCTTGATGCCCTGGATAATTATTATGTCGCCCACATGTAGCGTGTGATCAAAGACATGGCTCCACCCATTGCAAAAGTAGCCATAGCCTACACACATGCTGCCGCTCTCGACTACTCGCACAGGTATTTCAGTGTTGAGTGCAAATCGAAGGCTAAAGAATAAACCCAAAACAACGATTACGATGACTGCGATTACGATGACTGATTTTACATATTCGTTTTGGATGATTTTGGATATTTTACTCAAGGTTCTGCCTTCAACTATTAAATTCTATAGGAACGATGTCTGTCTTAATAAAAACATCCTTTCTTCAAACTCTGTATGGCTTCGAACTACTAATTATCGCTTATTTATCGACTTGAAAAATCTCTTTAATAACACAACTGTAGAGGGTG
>JAXDAO010000196.1:0-3137 GCA_034679745.1 Bathyarchaeia archaeon | reverse complement strand
GGAAAAGCTCCCATAGGTTCTTACCAATAAAATCAATTGACTCCAAACCAAAGATTTCTGCGTATGCAGTGTTAGCATAAATGACTTTGCAGTCATTATCCAATAACACAACGCCTTCTTTTATGCTGCCAAGAACATCAACTAAAACTTTGTCTTGCGACATTGCCTTCTATGATTTATTTGGTTTGTCTAGTTCATAAAGTAATGGGTTGAGGGAAAAATTGAAAGCAAAGGTTGCCGATGTAGTCACTGATGCAAGTTGGTCGAAACATTCTATCTCCATTTAGAATTCAAGACCAAAAAGGGCGGTTGGTCAATTAACCTGCCATTTGTATGTAACAAATGCGGGGTATGCTGTACTCTTGACGATTTCTTAACGGCTGGAGAAATCAAAACAAACCAAAAAGAAAACCGAAAAGTTCTCACAAAAGTCCAAGAACTATACGATGAGTTAGGCAAGATCTGGGAGAAAGATGAAGCCAAATACAACGACTATATCATGCATACACCTTGCCCATTTTTAATCAAAAAAACCTGCTCAATTTATAAGATCCGACCTGAAGGCTGCCGAAGATACCCCAACACAGAGTTCGGCATGGAAACCCAAGACTGCGAACCTCTTCTTCGCTTCAAAAAGCAGCGAACAGCCCTAAAAAAAGGAAGGAAAACAGCTGAAACCTACTACTTCATGATTCAAGAAGAAAACGTCAAGCACTCTATACTTACCGAAAAACAATACCAAAATTGCCTCACTAAACTTCGCCAAACGGGAATAACAAAAGACGAAATGGTCTTATTCGAGACGATAAATAAAGAAAATAGAAGTACCGCTTAACGCACCGACGCTTACATATTGAAGCGTCTTTGCAGTTTTCTAACATTAGCTGATTTTGAAATAATTTGCCCGTAGGTCTTCAATTGGACAAATGAGCAGTTCTTAGCACACCACGATATAGCTTCTTGACTAAAGCCAGTATTTGAAACAAGCAAGCCGGCATCAGCCACTGCTTTTTCCCTTGCATGAGCGGTTTGGGCGCAGAACTTTTCAACTTCTTTTATGCCCACTAACCCTTCTATGTGTTGCATGCATTCGATTAGGAGCCGCTTTTTACCCTTTGGGTGATGCACTTCTGCATGAATGTAAGGTTTTCTAGTATGGAGCGTGGTGCTTGCTTTCGTTTGGTAACCCATTAGCCTCAGGAGGGTCTCAACTGTTTCCTCTAGGGTTTTCCCGAGCTGCATATTAAACGACATACAATCCACCTTGCTTTTTGAAAAGCAATAATTATGCCTTATTAATGTTGCGGATAAAAGTTCAAATTTTGTGCAACAGTTCAACAAAAAGCCGAATTTACAAGAAAGTGCTAAACTTTCTTCATCGCTTCTATCTTGAGTTCTTTAGGCATTAATTCGATTGCATAACGAAGCGCCGTTCTAGGCATCACATCTCGATTCTTAATTACAAAATTGAAAACTTCTCTCTGATGCTTTCTGCTTTCCTCTTTAAGTAGCCAACCATAACCTTTCTGAACCAAATCATCTTCATCCAAAAGTAATGCATAAGAGATTTCAAAAGCATCTGACAAAAACAGACCCCTCTTTGCAGGCACAATAAACGAGACCGCAGATGCACGTTTGAGCCAACGGTTTTTACTTAATGCCCAACTCTTCACTTCACCAATGACTTGAGGGTATTTTTGGATCAAGTCTCCGATTGTGTGGTTGCAGAAGCTGTCGCATTTCGCCCAGTTATCAATGTAGGTTTCGATCCAACACTTGAATAATGCTATGTCAGTTGCTTCTAGGTTGTCTATGTAATCTGGGAGCCAATGAGAAACAATGAAGGCTTCCTCAGTATACCTGGAACCCAAAAGCTCCTCGCATAACCTAAAAAGCTCCGCCTTATCCAAGGTTTTAACTTCGGACCAGTACTTCTTAGCTATTTTACCGACTACCGCTGTCTTAACGCCGTAGGCTTTTACTTGTTCTTTAAAGAAACGTTGAAAACTCTGCTGAGTCTTTGAGTCGACACCAACTTTTAGGTCTGACCGAATCTTGAAGAGTATATGGTTCATGCAAAACAATCGGTGACAAGAAAAATAATAGTCTTTCTAAAAAACAAAAATAACCAAAAAGGGGAATAGAGAGGTTTAGTAGTCTTCCATTTGGTATAGACCTAAATCGATGTTTAGCGCTTTTTCGGGTCCATGACTGTCCTCTAAGTCATAGAGGCTGCTTGTAGCCCGATCTAGCCGACTCTTTTTTGCTGTCACCTTTGGCTTAACCATCCTTACTTTTACTTTACCTTTTGGTTTACTGACAATATGGGGTTGAGTGATAATCAAAGGTGTGTCGATGATTGTGGGTACAACCTTTGTATCTTCAACGGATAAGTTGCATTTCAATTCGTCGTTAACGTGTTTAGTCAACGCCTTTGCGCCTCCATACTTCTGCACTGATTAAATCTCGGATTGCGACTCGTATGGCTTCGGCTCGGTTAGGGTAGAACCGTTCGTCCACTAACTGGTCCAAAGCTTTTATATACGTTTCAGGTAGATACAGAGTAATTAGTTTCAATTGGATTATCTCTCCCATACTTGGGTGACTATACAACGCTACTTGGTGCTTATACTTCTACGTATTATGTGGCATATATGTGTATAACATGTTGGTACCTTTATTTATAAATACAAAATTATAAACATGTCATGATTCTGTTAATTCAGGCAACACAGGGATTACATTTTTATTCCAAGACACAGCAACTAACTTGAAGTTAAAAATGGCCACTAAAATCTTCGTCAGCAACTTCGGCTGCTCCTCAAACATCGCAGACGGAGAAACACTTGCAGGCTGCTTATCAAACGCAGGATTTAAAATAGTCACCTCTGAAGAAACAGCAGACCTAATTATTTACAACACTTGCGCAGTCAAAGGACCAACTGAAAATCGAATAATCAATCAAATAAAAAATTCCCCCAAAAACAAGAAGGTTGTAGTCGCCGGTTGTTTACCAAAGATCAGTTTTGAACGCCTATTGCGTGAAACACATTTTGACGGCGTAATCGGACCGGCAGTCGGCGAAAAAATTGTCGACGTAGTTAAGAGGGTTTTAGTCGACGAGAAAGTAATAGATT
>JAXDAO010000195.1:0-2647 GCA_034679745.1 Bathyarchaeia archaeon | reverse complement strand
TGGAACAGAGCCGGTACTGTCCTCACATCGGGTCAATCCACATCCGCCGCTCTAACATTAAACGTTGCTTCCAACATAACTGACATAACAACCTTTAGCGTACAAATATCCCTCACAGGCACACAATAAATAACAAACTTTAATCAAATTGAAAAGAGCTGGCAAGCTCTTCGGACCTAAGAATAGGTCCTGCTATTTTTTATTAACCAACACCAAAAAGCAATTTTTTTCACATTAAAGATATGCTTCCGTTACGTACCTGCGCATCATTCTATGACTATTAAAGTAATACGCTATCTTACCAATCGAGTTCTTCATAAGCTCAACCCACTCATCTCGACTATCATAGAATTTTGGAACAATAACATACTCGAGCTTGTTGTAGAGGTCCTCATGCTCCTTGGCAAAACAAACCGGATCATCAACATTCTCTGTTGGATGAGGACCAATCGCCCAACCGGTAACATTTTCGATCCATCCTTCAATCCACCATCCATCAAGTACACTAAAATTCATTACACCATTGTGGGCTGCCTTCATACCGCTAGTTCCAGAAGCCTCCATAGGCCGCAGAGGTGTATTAAGCCAAACGTCTACGCCTCCCACCATCTTTAACGCAATTTCCATGTCATAGTTTTCAAGGTAAACAATATCCATATCACCTTTGAGTTGCCGTGCGAAACCATAGATTTGCTCTATAAGCTGCTTGCCTGCCTCGTCTCTTGGGTGAGCTTTCCCTGCAAAAACTGCCTGGATTTTTCGTTTACGACTAATTTTCCGTAAACGGTCAATGTTAGAAAACAGCAACGTTGCCCTCTTGTATTCAGTTGCCCGCCGTGCAAAACCTAAAGTGAAAACTTCCGGATCAAGCTGACTATTGGTAGCTTTGTTAGCATAAGATATCAAGTCACTTTTTTGCTTCTGGTGCGCCTTCCAAATCTCGCCATCAGGAACAACGTCAACTTTCGCTAACAATTCAGGCTCAATCGCCCAACTAGGCAAATACTTATCAAAAAGCTTCCTAAACTCTTCCCCAGTCCAAGTGTAGGAGTGTACCCCGTTAGTAACAGCATGAATATTGTACCCAGCAAACATTTTACTGGAAATTTCTTGATGCCGCTTCGCCACACCATTAACATAGTTACTCAGATTAAGCGCCAAGCAAGTCATGTTGAGGCGATCTTCGCCACCGCACTTCTTTATCGAGGATAAATCTACGGGTTCCAGCACATCTCTAATCAAGTCGTAGCTGAATTTATCATGCCCAGACTCAACTGGTGTATGAGTTGTGAAAACGCATAGTTCCCTAACTTTTTCCATGTCCATGCCGTTTTTACGCATAAGCTCAACAGCTAAAAGACTCGAATGACCCTCGTTCATGTGGTATTTTCGTATCTTAAAGCCCAAGGAATCAAGCATGCGTACTCCACCAAAACCCAAAATAGCTTCCTGCTTGAGGCGATACCTTTCATTGCCACCATACAGGTATAACTATTTTTCTCGGTCCTGCTTATAATTTTCCTCAAAGTCAGTGTCAAAAAATAAAACCGGAACTACTCCGCCTGTGACGCTTTGGTACCTGTAGAGCCACGACCTAACCTTAACCATGCGACCCTCAATCTGAACGTTGACCTCATTTGGCAGAAGCGTCATCATTTTTTCTGGAGCCCAATCATTTGCCTGCTCAGATTGTCTGCCATTGGCATCGAGTTTTTGCCTAAAATAATTACGTTTACTGATTAACGTGACCGCGACAAGCGGTAACTTTAGATCTGCGCTTGAACGGATTGCGTCACCTGCTAAAGTGCCTAAACCACCAGCATACGTTGGAATAGCATTAGTTAAACCAACTTCCATCGAGAAATAAGCAATCTTTTGCCCTTTCAGTATACCCTGCATTTCATCCATTTGCATATCCCCCTCAGAGATGTCGCCAAGCGCGGATACCCAATATCACACAACCGGCAATTAGCACTTTGCAGGTGCCTGGCTCAATATCTACCTTTCCATGACCCTCCAACGAATTCTCCAAGGACAAAAGAAGAAGCAAAAAAATTACCCTATCGTGGGGCGAGTGCCTAAAGTTACCTCGATTGCAATTTGTTCGTTGTTTCTAATTACTGTGATGTTTATTGCGTCACCCGGCAAGGTATGCTCCTCTAAGTAGCTCGCTAAGTCATCGTTGTTTCTAATAGTCTGATTGTTCATAGCAATTATGATGTCATCAACTGTCAATTTCCCATCCGATGGGCCATCACGCACAATAGTAGCTATTTTCCAACCATAGGTAACGCTTGCACCAGTATCTTGAGCTAAACCATAACTCATATCCCTACCCGTAACGCCCAAGTACGAATGCCCCATGTAAGTACCTGTATTGATAAGTGAACCGATTTCTCTTAGAATCGTATTCGAGGGGATCGCAAAACCTAAACCTTGTGAGTCACTAACAATCGCTGTTGTTATGCCCACAACATTCCCAAGAGAATTCAACAGCAAACCCCCCGAGTTACCAGGGTTGATCGGTGTGCTCGTCTGAATGACATTCGCAATTGCATAGCCACCAGCCATATCTCCGGTGATACTTCGGCCAGTGGCACTTACAACACCAGTAGTCATTGAACCGACAAGTCCATAAGGATTTCCA
>JAXDAO010000194.1:0-3776 GCA_034679745.1 Bathyarchaeia archaeon | reverse complement strand
AGAAACCAAAAACAACTGGATGAAAATCTACCAAGCAACAGAAGGCTGGGCAAGACTATACATCGCAGACAACCAAATACTAAAAAAAATCAACAACCAACTATCTAGCCTCCCATACTATGGATGGTACAATGGTTTACAAGATGATCCAGAAAGCAGCGAACGCTACGTAAGACAAGCACTAAGAGACATCATCGGCAAAACAGTAATAGACAACGTAAACATTGCGCAATGGTTTGATGCACACTGCTTCTGCGACTTCGGCATGATCCCAATAAACAAACCCTACTTTAGGTGGACAGTCACCTACCAGAACAAGGCGAACAAAGGTGCTATAATAATATACCCAGCTTACTTCAAGAACCAAAACTCAACCGTTGAAATTACCAACATGGATTTCAACATCAAAATCTACAATGTCCTAACTAAACAAAAACTCACAGAAATAAACGCGACAACTGCTCTAAACCCCGTCGTACTCTTCTCACCCAAAGACTTAGATTACCCCCAGGCGATCAGCGTAAAAATAACCGCAACAGCCCTAGATCAAACAATGACCCAAGAAAAAACCTTCTTCGATACAAGCTACAAACAGCAATTCATCTACAAAAACAACGTTATTAACTTGTATTACAATTACGACACGTCAAGCAAAATTAAAGTAGCCATTGAAAACAACACTTATTTCCAACAGATCAACGGCATCCTCTCAATAACTAGCCAAACCACAACAAATAACTACACAGTAAATCAACCAATCTTCGAAATCGATCAAGCAACTCTACAAACAGACGGCTACATAAACATCACATACACTGGCTCCTCAAAAACAGAAATAAAAAACCTAATACTATCCAGATCAACCGACGACATCATACTTAGAACAAATCAAACCCTAAATGCAGGACCAACAACAACCCACGACTACCAAGACACATGGGCATCCGCAGATCTAATAATTAACCTAACTAGCCAAGAACCAGCATCCAACACTTATTATGCCATTAACGCAGGAAAAACCATGAATTACCAAGATTATGGCCCACCAGTATTTTCTTACGCAAACTCACACTCAGGATCAAATAACACTCTTGAATACTGGAGCACAGACCACTTCTGCAACGAAGAGTACCCCCACAAAATATTGAACAACATTAAACTCGACTTTGATCCCCCAACAGGGAACATTATGATAAACGGCGGGATCTCGACAAGCGCTTCAAACAATGTCATCTTAACTTTAACTGCCCAGGATAGTGACTCGGGAATCAACAGCATAAGGTTAAGCAACGAAAAAATTGAGTCCAACTCAACTGTTCCCTGGCAGACTTTTACCTCACAAGTGTACTGGACGCTAAAGTCGGGAAATGGCCAAAGAACAGTGTACTGCCAAATTAAAGATAATGTCGGCTTAACTTCACCAGTTTATTACCAATCAATAATCGTCTCTTTGCCTATATCTACGACGCCTTCACCGTCTCCGACGCCTCTGCCGACGACCTCTTCGCCAACATCAACCCCGACAAGCACCCCTATCACTAATCCTACAATCAATCCGACAACTAACCCAACAACCAATCCCACTACTAACCCTACAACCAACCCAACTGCTACCCCAACAACAAACTCACCCACCCAAAAACCAACCACAAACCCCACACCAACACCAACAGTCCCAGAACTATTCTTGCCAACCATCATCTTAGCCTCTATACCTCTAATCCTAATAGCCATAGCAATCAAGAAACAAAAACCCACAAAAAAACTCAACAATAACCTCCGGCAACACCCAGAATATATAGCCCAAATAGGCTACACCTAAAATTAAAGAGACTTACCCATACACACAAAATCAAAAGCCATCATTTTACTCTTACTTAACCACTCAACAGAGATATCTTCGGTTAAACCATAAAGCCAAAATTTAGTAAACCCAACTCCCCTACTAGACAAGATCGACAACAAATCCTCAAGCACTGGCTGCGGAGCAACACCCGGCTCAAAGTATAATTCGACAATATCTCGAAGCGGTAATACTTGATTAAAAAGCAACGCAAAAGAATCATTACCTCTACCCACTAATGCTTTGACGAAACGAGGTTGCCAAACATTTCTTGACCCATACTTTAGATTATCTGCGGTTAATTGAAAAAAACCAACCCAAGCATCACCCATACAAGACTTAAAAATTCCAAAACAAATCTTCCTAAAATAAACACTCATAGACGAGGCAAACAACACATTATTTAGCGGATCACTTTTCAACCCAGCTCGCCTAAAAAGGACACGCCAAATAGCCTTAGAAGCAGAAAACCCAGGCAAGACACCCTGAAAAAGCGTGGTTCTACCAAGTTCTCTAAACCCATATCGCTTATAGAGTTCAATAGCGCTCCTAGAGGTTGGATAAACAGCGAGATTAAGTTTTTCGGCGCCTTTCTTCTTGGCAACCGCAATTGCTTCCTCTAACAGTCGCGTTCCTATACCCATCTTTCTATACTTGGGATTAACAAAAAGAAATTGAATAGAAAAAACAGTCTTCACAGTCTCCTCTACGCCAATAAAACCAATCGGTGCCTTATCCTGAGTATGGTATGCAATAAGCCTAGTTATAGGAGGAAGATAACCCAAGGATTTGAGTGCACTATACTTTAAGCCATGATTTAGAATGGTGGTGTCCTCAGAATTTGAGCGAAACAGCGCTTTTAATTCAGAAGCAAACTCGCTCTTGAAAGGCTCAATACTCACCATGTCTTGGACATTCTGCATGACAAAATCCACGCTTCCTCTATTTGAATTAAAATAATTAAAGATAATGCAAGCACACAAGAAAACCGAGAAATAAAATCGACTATTTACCCGATAAAATTTTACTCTACTTAAACGCTGCAACCTCGAAACAAATAAAAACAAGACAAACACACACATGCAGAAAAACAGAATTTCAAACATATCTCATGCTCATCTTATCCCCATTAACATAACCCCGTCTACAGATTAGGCAAAGACACCCAATCCTCTCCTAACAGGAACAGGAAAAAAGCCTAAATCAAAAAAACAAAACAAAAACAGCAAAAACATGAGGAGGAGGAACCCTAAAAATTCTTATCCTCACAAAAAAATCAAGTGCTATACTTAAAGATCGCCTTTATCATTTTCTCCCCAAAACTCGGAGCAAAATAACTCAAGTGCCTTGGTCCCATGTCAACGTACCTATCAAACTCTTGCCTGCTCATCTTTAGGTTATTGAGGAATAATTTTAATGCATCCTCAGGGCTCTCTCTTTCTTCTGGCTTTAATTTCTCTAAGGCTTTATTTCTACTCATTTGTCCCGCCATTATCAAACGAGCAAACCTAAGCCGATCAAAATCTAAATCAGGAAAACGTTTAGCCTGAATATATTTCTGAACAGGATGAATGAGGCAATCCATATGCTCCCCCTCTTTTGGCGCTTCCCATTCCAGCTCCCTTCTTATTGTCTGCTCAATAAAATCATAATTCCACTCAAAAAAATCAGGAAGCTTCAACCAAGCATAGCTGCTCAAGGACTGTCTTTTCCTTAAACCAAATAGAACGTGACCGATTTTTCTCTTCAATGCATACGTATGCAGGAGCCTTCTACATTCAAGCTCAATAGCCTCATTTTTCAATACTGCCCGAGCATGAGCAACAGATCCATGCTCAGACATCGCAGAAGTACCTAACAACTCCGTTCTTGACGAGGTACCGTGAATTATCAAAGGAGTATCATACAAATCAGCAACTACTGTGATGCCAGC
>JAXDAO010000193.1:0-2769 GCA_034679745.1 Bathyarchaeia archaeon | reverse complement strand
TTGATTGGTATTTTATGTGCTGTTTGTGTTCTGGAAGTGTTCTCTTGGGTGGCGGCTGTTATTGTGTCTCAATTGTCCAATTTTCTAATAAATTATGCTACACTTGTTTAGTTTTTAACTTTTTTTATATGCATACAGTAAACTTAATTAGCTACGAGACAACAGCAGTATACAAAAGTGATAGAAATGGCCATTAACGAGTCAGAAGTTAACAAACTCAAAACCGAAGCCCGGACACTAATCCACAAGATAGTTAAGAAAAACCTGGCCGACAGCTTCCTTTTCTCCGCGGGAACAGACACTCAAATAATTGCCTACGAAGCAGTCAAATACAAACCCGACATCCCTTGCCTAACTCTGGCCTTCAAACACGGCCAACCCAAAGACACAGAATACGTCAAAATGATGGTTGACTTTCTCCACCTCAAACACGAGACTTATCAGTTCGGCAAAGAAGATCTTATGAAATTCTACCCCAAAGTAGTCGAAGCACTCAAGAAATATGATCCTATGGAAATCCGAAACAGCCTCCCCGTCTACATCGGCTTAACATTGCTCAAAGAAAAAGGGATCAAAACAGTCTTTACCGGCGATGCCCTCGACGAACTCTTTGGTTATCCCTGGCAGTTCCACCTGACCGAGGAACAATTCGCCGTGAAACAACAAGAGATGTGGGCTGAGATGGGCTTCTCCTCCATTCCAATGGCAAAATCGCTAGGTATGGAAATCAAAGCACCATATTTGGATCCTGAGTTCCAGGAATGGGCAAAGAAAATCCCAATAAAATACAAGATTAACATGTACAACGGCGTAAAGTACGGCAAATGGATTCTACGCAAAGCCTACGAAGACGTTATACCTAAGGAAGCTATTTGGAGACCTAAAGCACCCCTCGAAGCTGGTACAGGAACCGAGACGTTGCGTACATACTTCAATGACACATTCACTCATGAAGAATTCAAGGAGAAAGTTGCAAAAATCAAGGCAGAAGACGACGTTGAAATTGCAGACCAAGAACAACTGCTCTACTACCAGCACTTCCGCAAAGTTTTCGGCAAACCCAAAGACGTATTCCCCCAGACCCCTGGCGCAATACAGTGCCCTAAGTGCAAGAGTTGGCAGGTAACCAAAATACAGTTCTGCAAGAAATGCGGAGCTTATCCAATCTAACATCTTCTTATTTTTTTTAGAGACACTCACATTCGGAATTTTGGGAAAGACTTAATTCCTTAATTATTTAACTGTGAAAACCACTACGAGATGAAAAGCTTGGCTAATCTGTCACAACTCAAATTTGCGATGGCAACTTCAATATTCCTATCCGCCTTCATATTCTCCTTACTAGTTTTTGCTATTGTCTACTTCTTGGAATTAGACGTTTTCACAGGATTACTGATTGCTGTCGGTGGTTCAGTTCTCTTTATCTTATTTCAGTATGCAATTGGTCCAGCTATAGTCGCAGCAACAACACGCCTGCATTATCTAAAGCCGGGAGAAAATCCTTGGCTAGAATCAATTGTCAAAGAATTAGCTCAAAAAACAGATTTGCCGATGCCAAGACTCGCTACTGTACCGGACAATACACCTAACGCGTTTACTTTCGGCAGGACAACTAGTAGCGCCACATTAGCTGTACACGAAGGATTACTGAGACAATTAAATCAGAACGAAATCCAAGGCGTCCTAGCACATGAACTTGGGCACATTAAACATAAGGATTATGTAGTTATGACAGTTCTTTCAGCTTTGCCTCTTATTGCCTACATGATTGCTCAAGTTACCATGAGAGCAGGCATGTATAGTGGTGGACGAAGAAACAACAAAGACAACAGTGGTGCAGCGTTATTAGCTATAGGTGCGATATCATTTGCTATTTACCTGATCACATTCTTAATAGTTATGCGACTTAGCCGACTAAGAGAACACTATGCTGATGCATTCTCTGCGTACATAACAGGTTCACCCAGACATCTATCTAGTGCATTGGCTAAAATCACATACGGCTTATCGATCTCACCAAAGAAACCTGAAGGTGCCAGAGCGTTTTACATCGAAGATCCAGGAATGGCCAAGTCGGAAATCGAGCAGATCATGCAGAAAAAAAGCCAATACGACCTAGACCAAGATGGTGTATTAGACGAACGAGAGTTGCACTTAGCGATGGAAAAAGAATCTAAATCCACATGGGTGAAAATGAACAGCCTTTTCGCAACTCACCCAGCAACGTTTAAGCGTATATTACTTTTGAAAGAAATAGAGCAGGAAATAGACACAGGAAAATATAGTAGTGACAAAATGTACGTCCATGTCTAATTTCCTTTTTTTAAGCGAATTTTTTTTGAAGAACATGCGAAGACTAATATCTTTGTAGAAGCGAATTATTATAAAACTCAAATAGAGTGCCGAAAATGGTAAACTATTGTCCAGAATGCGGCGGAGAAATGCACTACATAGCGATGACTAAACAATACGTCTGCAAGAGTTGTGGTCTGTCCTGTACTGGTCAAGAACTAAACGACTTGCATGACAAAAATAGACCCGCAGAAGAAACCGACGACGAAATTAAACAAGCTCGCCGCAAAGAATACCTCAAATGGTGGCTTAGCAAAAAATAGATCCGCCCTTAGAAGAGGGTGTATATTTTCTTAGCGTTGACTCTGCATGAATATCCTTTTTATAAGGCTAATTAGAATAAACCTATAATTTTATTCAAGAATGGGGACCAGTATTGGTTGTAGATATTGAGCTCATATCTATTGGTAACGAGTT
>JAXDAO010000192.1:0-7999 GCA_034679745.1 Bathyarchaeia archaeon | reverse complement strand
TAATCTAACAAGATAAAACTTTGAAAATTGATGTTTGATTTCTTTTATCGATTAAATAAGAATACTTCTAAAGCTGACAGAAGATTACATTATTACTCAGTAATTGAGGCTATGAAAGGATGCTGCCAAGAGATTGTGTTGGTTGCTCTAGCCAAATAGAATGCGGCAAACGCTTAAACAAAGCAGTAAAAGGCGAAAAAGTATGCCGCGCTGATGGCACTGTTCACATGAAAAACGCCAAAAAATGATTCCATTGTTGGGTCTTAAGAAATGATCCCTTACCTAAGTGGGCATGTAGAAGTCGCCTAAAAAACCTACATGCCGTGCCATAGACGGTATAGTGGCTTGCGTGCTTATGCAGAGTTTACCAATAAGCGACATCAGTTGATAGGATGCTTTCAATGCACGATTTAAGTCATTGCTGGTTAAAAATTTCGATTCTATACTTAGCGCTGTGCCCTGTATATTAGCTGAGATTTGCATTCCGCCGTCTTCAGTTATCCATTTTAGAGTAACGCCTTGGTGATTTTCTGACATGCCTAGCCAGCGAAGCAAGCCAAACCATTTGCCCCTAAGAGAAGTAATTAGTTGTTGAGTCATAAGATCTGAGGGCAAAAAAGTCTGTATAAGTGGCGTAGCAGATGCCTCAGTTCGTGGTTGATGGAGTTTTAGTTCTGTAATTTTAAGGTTTACCCTATATCCTTCATGTTCCTTTTTTATTATGCCTTCATCTTCAAGTCGGCTTAAAATGCGGGAAAGTGTTTCAGAGTGCAGACCTGTTCTGCGTTTTAGCCCATCGAACGTGAATGTAGCTAAGTCTTCCGTTTCAATTAGCGACAACACATCTGCATCGCGTTCGCTAAAGGAATAATCGGTTGGTGGGCTTTGCCAATTAACATTTAGAACAGGTACCATTGACATATCAGTGTCTGAGGTGTTGCTTTTGAAGTTTGCCCAATTTTTGATTAAAAATTATGAAGTCCAACAATACCAGTTTTTCATAATTCATAGGAAACATTTATGAAATAAGACAATCTTCAAAAACCAGAAAACAATGCAGCCCAATCAGTTTAAAGCAAAAGGCGTATTCTTGGATCTAGACGGTACAATTGTGGATTCAACAGACGCTTACATTAAAGCAGCAGAAATAGCGTTCCAAGCTATAGGAAAACCTGCACCTGAAAAAAAACTCCTTCTTGAAATTCCAAAACGAATAGAACAACGTCTCTCAATTGACGATATCACAGAGGACTGTACACAAAAGTTTCTCCCTATCTACCTTCAGGTTTATCACTCAATAACTGAGAAGAAAGCTAAACTATTGCCGAATATGGCTTCTGCGCTGGAGACGCTTTCAAAAAAATCAAAACTTGCCTTGATCACTATCCGATATGTTTCCAACAAAGTTATCCAAAAAGAACTAGATTATCTTGGTGTATCTCAATATTTCAGCCATATCGTGACATCTTTGGATATATCAGAACCCAAACCTTCTCCTGAAGCACTGATTCGTTGTGTTGAAGTATTAGGGCTTGATATTTGCGACTGTATTATGGCTGGAGATTCAATTCTCGACATGAGGGCAGGAAAAGCGGCAGGTGCAAAAACCGTCGCAGTACTCTCAGGTCTATACGGACGAGATGAACTTGAGAAGGAATGCCCCAATTTAGTGTTATCCGATCTTACAGCACTTCCAACTTACATAGAATAGTATTTTTTGTATATCGAAATTTGGAATATTGCTTGAATCCGTCTGAGGCAGTTATATCATTGGATTAAAATAAAGTTTAATTGTAACTTCATTCAATACTGAATATGGAGAGGGCTTCGAGCGGGAATCATAATGAACTTCGTAGAGATAATGATAGGGGAGAAACTTAAGGATGCGGATCCTGCCTTAGATATAATGGGGTCGGATCGCAAAGTCTTGCAAGTTGCATGTCAAGATTTCACAAATTACCTGAAATTCCACTGGAACTTGATAGGTAAAGAGGCAAACCAGTGCGAGATTGTAGAGAAACTAGAAGCGCTGTACAAAGAAAACGCTGATGAATTAGACTCATTTTTAACAGTTTGGTGCAACATTTGGTTCAAGAAATGGAAACAACGAGTACAACTACTCATAGGCAATCAGAACGCTAACAAATGGAACAAAATGGCCAAAACAATCACAAACTCAGAACCACTATGGAACAAAATAGAGCGAAAACAGGAACTCCAAGAGGTTGTAATTGCAACGCTCATAAAGAACGGGGAAATTTGTGGTACAGAAATTCTAGCAGAAAACCTTCTTAAACTCGAGCTTGGAGAAAAGAGCGTAAGAAACCTAGAAGACACAGAAAGAATATTTGCTACGCTCAATAATACATTGCGAAGAGCTCGCGAGATGGCACAAAGCCGCGGTCCATTGATTTTCGTTAAGGTCGACAAAGGCTACTATAACACAGCAGCAGAGTAAATGCTCTTTTTATTTTCTTTTCTACAATAATAGATAAGTTATCACTGAAAGAGCGACGCTTGAAATAAACGCCAACACCCAAACTAATTTGTTAATGCTAAAGATTTTGTAACCGTCCAACACGCCGAATGGAATCAAATTAAAGAGTGCCATAAAGGAATTAATGTAGGCTGAGAAAATCAACATACCCGAGTACGTGCTCACCGGCAAAGCAAAAGTTAAAAAAAGAAATGTAACACCGAAAATCATGTTTGTTATCACTCCAGCGATTGAGATTTTTAAATAGTTCTTAGCTGACGGCGTTTGTCCTCCAATCATCATAGCGCCTGGTGCAATCATTTTGAAAGGCAAAAATACGGAAAAAAGAGTAAGCAATGCACCCCATGTTGTGAGGCGGAATTCTGCCCACATACCGCTTTTTTGAGCCATAACCTTGTGGGCGATTTCATGGATCAGAAAAGACGTGGTCATTATGACTGCAAAAACAGCTATTATATCCCATGTCCACCGTGGCCAGAAACTTCCAGAAAGGTTTCCATATACTCCGATCGAGAAGCCGATACCTATCACAAGGGCGGCGGCGATGCCTATGTGTTTTACTTCTTTTTGACTCCAACGGATGTGGTATTGCCGCTTAGGTTGCTGACCGAACACGTAACTATAATTATAAGAATTATAGGATTGAGGCGTCATTACCTGCGCTTGCTTTTGAGCACGGGCATTGCCGATTCTAGCGCATGAATGGTTCTCCGGCAGGCGGTGCACGCTACAGAATTGTCCACCGCAATAAGGGCAAGTGAATGGCAACTGGACATCTTGCGTGCATGCTTGGCATTTCATTGTATCTGGCGCCTTTTTCAGTTAAATGCATTGGGTATCTTATATTTTTACGCCAAAAAAATCAAAATTTTGTCCAATAATATTGCTAAGTATCATAGTAGTGGTTATTCATTTAGTTTCTAAAGTTAGAGCTATCTTTGCGCGATTTATACACTGAATATACAAACAAGGTACCCCAGAATAGAAGACCGATGATGCCAAGTCAAGCGCAAAAAGAGCAAACACTCGATATCGGAACGCCAAAATTCAGTAGTGGGTTTAAGGTCAAGGGAAAGAACGGCTGCATTTCTGAGTATAGAAAAGCATCAAATAAAACATGCAGAACTGACCCAAGAACGCCTGCCAAGAGGAAGCTTGGAAGCTTTAGTGTATTGCTGTTTTCAAGTTGGATTTTTTTGTAGAAGGCTTGCATAGGTTTTTCTAATGCATACATTGCTATGCCTAGTAGCAAACCGACTACAACCGCAAAAAGAACAGTATGCAGATAGCCATGTAGAGGATAGCTAAGCCCAAATAAGATAACTGTAAATCCTTCCAAATCCAAAACCAAATTGCCTAATATGAATGTCGGCGCATGAAGGTATCTTCTAAGCGGCAAACCCGCCACCAGGGCTGGACCTAGATGATAGGGCGTGAAAGGCATAGAACCACCAACGATTGGTAGGTCAGAGGGGTTAATTATAACTTGCCACAAAAAGGGTTGATGTGGAAGTATGACTGACGCAGAAGAAAACAAGGGCTTTGTCAACGCCGAGTACCTCACGAAAATAGTCAAGGAACACAAGTCTGCGAGTGGTTACCCAATGAAGCCCTGAAAAGCGGCGTGGAAACACAAAAAGAGGTGGACCACTGGAAAAGGGAGTTGACGGAGAAAACGACCCAAGGTACATACCTCTCCTGTGTCAACATGGTTATTGTTGCTGGAACAAAAATATTCTAAGACGTCTGAAGGTATTGTCGGGCTTTCTTACCCCTATATGCTAAAGGCTTAAAACTTGCCACTGCAAACTCTAACTCAATAAACATTAAGAAGAGAGAGGGTTTGAGAGCTTTCAGTTTTGTCCACGCTTCGGACCTGCACTTAGGCTATACTCAGTATGGTTTAGAAGCTAGAAGGCAAGACTTCGACAACGCCTTTAGTGAACTTGTTGATAAAACAATCGAGTTAAAACCTGACTTCATGATCATCGCAGGTGACCTCTTCCATCAAGCTAGACCCTCCAATCATACCTTAGAAAATACGATTCAGAGTTTTAAGCGCCTAAAGGACGCAGGTATACCTGTCTTAACAGTGGACGGTTCACACGACTCTGCCCCCAATACTATAACGAGCACAATCCTTTATCCTCTTGACAGCGCAGGATTAATTATTCATCTACCAAGACACCGAGGCGCATGCTGGGCTAAACCTGATTGTTGCTACGTCTATGGTATCCCAAACTATCACAACAGGCACAAAACACAGGAAGCACTCCCCAAATTCATGGCTGAAAATCCACCGACACCCAAAGCTGGAGTCGCCAACATTTTCGTTTTTCACGGGGCCTTGGATTTACCAGAAGCTAAGCCTCCGTATATTGAAGCAGAAATTTTACCAACTGAGTTGCCTGAGGGCTTCTGTTATTACGCAGCTGGGCATGTTCATGAACGCTACCTTGGCAAATTCAAGGATGGCATTTTAGTTTATAGTGGTTGCACAGAAACTGTGGGGTACGATGAAGCCAAAATCACAAAAGGCTTCTACCACGTAAAAGTTGATGAAAAAGGTCAAGTTCACCCTGAAATTATAGAGTTGACTTCACCGCGCAGATTTGTCATAGTAGAATATGACTTCACTGGTATGGCTTCAGCAAAAATTACTGAGCACGCGGTACAGATGGTTAAAGACGTTGACGAACAAGATGCAATAATTATTCCTGTTTTGAAAGGAACCTTGCCTGCGGAAGCCAGTCGTACAGAAGTTAACGTGCCAAAAATTCGAAGCGCAGCCCAAAAGGCGCTCCTTGTTCATCCAATTGTGCAGCTAAAGGAGACAGCTGTCTCAGATGAAATTGTTCGCTCTATTTTTGAAGGAGACTTTAAGGATATAAAAACCAAGGCGTTCGAGTATTTTGTGCAGATTTTCGTTGACCGATATGGCAAAGAGGAAGCCCCAAAAATCGCACAAGCTGCAGTTGGATTAATTGAACCGTTAGCACGAAAGCAAGACGAAAAAGTCAAGCAGACCGTAGAGGAGCTGACTAAATGAAAATAGACGTCGCCGTGCTAGAAAACATCCGTAGCCACCTCAAATCTACTGTACCCTTTACTCATGGGTTCAACTGTGTTGTAGGCGGAGTGGGATGTGGCAAATCCAGTGTCCTTTATGCTGTTGATTTCGCGTTTTTCGGCGATGCCGTAGGTCGAAGTTTTGAATATTTGCTGCGTGAAGGAGCTGATTGGTGCAGGGTTACAATTCAGTTTAGCCAGAACGGTAAGACCTACAAGCTCACCCGAGGCTTAAAACGCAAGGGCAAAGGCATCAATCAAGACTTAGAGCAGCTAAAACTCTACGAAGACGAAAAACTCATTGCGAGCATGAAAACTGAAGCTATAGCAGAGCAGTTTAGAGCAATCACAGGTTTGGACAAAGAGTTATACCGTGAAATCGTCTGGTTTAGGCAGGAGCACCTAAAGGAACTCTTGGATGCGGCTCCCCGAGACAGACAACGCCGTCTGGATGAACTTTTTGGCTTATCAGATTATGAGATTGCATGGAGTAACATTGCCCAGTATCAGCGAGACTATGAAACAGAGAAGCGAATTTACGAGAAAGACTCAGATGTTAACGGTTTAGAGAAGCTAAGTGCCGAATATAACCGGGCAACCGAAGAATTCACGCTCTTAGAGATGGATTTAGAGAATTCAGCCCAGAAACTCGCCATCGCTAAACGAGCACTCGAAGAAGCTGAATTGCGGCTAAAGCGTTTAGAAGAGAAAAAACTTGCGATAGAAGAACTAAAGCAAAAAGAAGCACGCTTAAAGGCCAACATAGCCAACACGACAAAAAATCTTGCTTCACTAACAGAACGTATTGAAGGCAAGAAAACAATCATAGAAAACCTGCTACAACGCAAAGTCTCAATAGATTCGCAAATGAAAGTCTGTTTAAGCAAACTGGAAATGGCAGGGTTGCCTATTAACCAATCTTTTGATCAATTAAGCACTTGCTTGACGGGGTTTGATGACATAATCAGCAGCATGAAAGCTGAGCAAGAAGCCACCACTCGAAGTATGCAGCAGGACCAGAAACGACTGCTTTCATTGGGTAAAGAAAGCAAATGTCCCCTCTGTAGCCAAGAATTATCGGGAGAATATATGACTGATCTGATTCACAGTATCAAGCACGAAAATGCTGAACGTGAAAAAACCATAAATAAACTTCGGCTAGAGGTTGCATCTTTACAGAAAACAAAAGCTGTAGCATCTGAAGCTTTTTCTAATCTTCAAACCTGCTTAACACGTAGCGCAGACTTAAAACCGCGAATTGAAGAGGAAGAGATTAACCTCAAGAAGCTCTCAGCAGAGCTCGAAGCACAAGAGAAACTTGAGATTGAACAGAACACTGAGCATGAGGGATTGCAGTTTGAGATTAAAAGATTTGACTTATCTGAGTTACAAACTTCTAAGGATAAAAAAGAGTATGCGCTCAAGCAGTATTACGCAGTCGAATCAGATTTGCGTACTAAAGAGAATCGCAAAAAAGATATAGCCCTACGCTTGGACGCAATTAAAGATCGCATTAACCTTGCCCAAGAAAAACTTGAACGCATTGAAAAAATCCGAAAAACCATAGAAATTCTAAGTGCTATACGCGACGCCTATCGTAGTATCCAGCCCAAACTGCGAAGCGAGTTTGTGAAAATTCTACGCAACTTTGTCCAGCAGGTTCTCGACAACCTAGTCGGCCAAGAAACACCCATGCTAAACGTCATTATCGATGAAACTTATACACCCTATATTAGAAGCGAGGCAGGGGTTGACCGCGAAGTCAGTAACCTCTCAGGTGGCGAGCGTACATTATTGGCGTTTGCTTACCGCTTAGGACTAGGGCAGTTGATTATGCAATCACGTACAGGACACGGGTTAAGCATGCTGATGCTTGATGAACCAACAGAAAACTTGGGTAGCGAAGACGGTAGCATCGAACGCTTAGCCGAGGCAATCAGTCGATTTAAAGCAATAGAACAAATAATCGCAGTAACTCACAGTGAAGCATTCGCGGCTAAAGGTGACCATGTGATTATTTTGGAGAAAGAAGCGGGCGTTAGTAAAATTTCGATAGAAAGATAGTTACCCAAAAAACTATGGGGGGATGACTCCCATGCGGGAGCATTCTTCTTTGAGGCTATCTTGCACTTGTTTTAAGGTTAGTCGTTTTTGCATATATTCGTCGCCATCTATTTTTTCTGTTCTAAAATCGCTATCTAATTGGAGCATTTGATCTTTGATTTCTATTATTCGCGCTTTTATTTGATCTACGTAGGAGTGAGCTTTTTCTTGCATGATGACTTCTGATGGGGCTAATGCTGTTTTGATCACGCCGTCTTCTATGCGTAGGATTCGGTTGGAGACGCGAGCAACGCTTGGATCGTGGGTGACCATTATGATTGTTTTGCCGAGGTCTCGGTTAATTTTTACTAGGTGTTCAGCTATTATGCG